>JAESUI010000172.1 GCA_016763135.1 Flavobacteriales bacterium | reverse complement strand
TGTCCATTAGGACGTATGGGTTCAAGTCCCAGCTCGAGTACCAAAGGGTTTCAGGGTTTTCTGAAGCCCTTTTTTGCACCTAAAAATAGCGACCAAGCGTGGTAGGGAAAATGTTATCTTTAGGATGAAAAATTCAACAGCCGAAAGCAAATAATGTTGGGATGGATTTTTGAAAGGGATAGATTAGTCTTCAAAGATTTCTGACCTTAATGGCTTTAATACATCCTTAATAACTGGAACATTTTTTTCAAGTACAATTAAATAGGCTAACCACGAAACATGATTGATGTATTCTGTTCCAGGAATGGAATACTCAATCTTTTTTTTGGCACTAACCCTCTCTAGAACTACAGCATGATGTTTAGCTGTTTCTTCTGCTTCTGGGCCACTAAATTCCCAAATTAGCTTAATTTTTCTATTCATAATTAAATACAAAAGTATTAAATTCAAAATTGCTCCTACCCTTTCCTATTATTCCTTTAAATAGATATCCCCGTTATATCGGTAACAAAATAGTAACGGTTTTCAACTAGAATTTTGTAATTTAGATGGATGAAGAGAATTCAATTAAATGGTTGCCAACAATGGACATAAAAAACAATGACAAGGACGATACTACTGATAAAGGAGAGCAATCAGCTGAACTTTCGGATGCAGTGTTAAAAGCCAATAAAGCTGAAGAGGTTCCTGCTAAAAAAATAAAGAAACAGGCTACTGCAGAACAACTTAGCAATCCGTTTCACGGGGTAAAACTGGTTCAGATTTTAGAAGAATTGGTGGCTTATTATAGTTGGGAGTTTCTGGCAGACCGTGTAAATATTCGTTGTTTCATTTACAATCCTACAATGAAATCTAGCCTCGGGTTTTTAAGAAAAACACAATGGGCTCGTGAGCATGTTGAAGACATCTACTTGGAGATGTTGGATGAAAAAAAAGCAAAAGAAAAAGTCTAACAATCAACTTGGTTCGGATACCGAGAATTAAGTTGATAGGCAAACACAGAAATCCCTTTACACTATGTGTGTAAAGGAATTTTATTATTCTTGGAAATAACTTTCTTCCAAATCATCCAATTGAATTACTATTTTTGGGGTAAACTCATTACTGAAAAAAATAAATGAAAAACTTATTGAACTTTATTAAATCAAGAATTTCTCTGACATCGGATGAGATTGGGCAAATAGAGAAACATTTTGTATCAATTAATGTTCCATCAAATACAAGCCTTTTAACGGCTGGGAATGTAGAGCGCTACATATATTTTTTAAGTAAAGGGATAGTCAAAGGGTATCAAAACATGGATGGTAAATTAGTTGTTCAACATTTAGTATCTGAACAGAATTTTTTCACCTCTTTAGATAGCTTTATGAACGAAACCGCTTCTTCTGACTATTACGAAACCATTACTGATTGTGAACTGTTGAAAATTTCTAAAATAGACTTTGAAATATTACAAGAAAACACCAACTATTGGAGTGATTTTGTAAAGAATGTAACCAACGAACATTTAAGTGGCAAGTTAGAACGTGTTCAAGATTTTCAGGTTTTGACGGCTAAAGAACGTTACCTGAAATTTTTAAAACAAAATCCAAAATTAGCTTTAAACGTTTCTGTAGAAAACATCGCTTCTTTTTTAGGGATCGAACCTCAATCCTTAAGTCGTATTCGCAAACAAATCACTTTCTAACAAATGTTATTTTTAGATCCTTAATTACTACAGACATTTGCTCAAACAAAAAAACATAAATTATGAGCAAAGAAATTTCATTAGTAACAGGAGGAAACGGACATTTAGGAAATAACCTAGTTAGATTATTACTTTCCGAAAATCAAAAAGTAAGAACAACAGTTAGAAACAGTCAGAATCAAGAACCCTTTAAAGGATTAAACTGTGAAGTTGTACAGGCAGACCTTACTGATAGGGCATCTTTAAAAAAAGCATTTCAAGGCGTTACAAACTTATATGCAGTAGCTGCAAATTTTAGTATGTGGGCTAAGAACCCTAAAACTGAAATTTATGATAACAATATGCAAGGGACTCAAAATGTCTTTGATATGGCAAAAGAATGTGGTGTAAAGAAAATTGTATATGTAAGCTCTGTAGCATGCTTAGATTTCAACATTTTACCTGGTAATGTAGATAACGGATACAATAAAGATAGAAGAAATTGGTATTATAATTCTAAAAATGATTCTGATAAATTAGCCTTAGAGTTGGGGAAAAAATATGGTATAAAAACAATTTTAATCTTACCATCTGCTATGATTGGCTCTAAAGCCTATAAATTAAGCTACATTAATAACCTTGTATTACAAATTTTAAACGGTGAAATACCTGTAGATACAAATGTAACCTTAAATTGGATAGATGTGAAAGATGTTGCTTTTGGAGCATATAGCGCAATGAAAAAAGGTAGAAATTTAGAACGTTATATTTTATCAAACGAACAACATACTACATTACAAGAAAGTGTAAAAATAGCCTCTGATTTATATCCAGAATTAAAATTAAAAATGCCTAAAAAAGTACCAAAATTCTTATTGTATTCTGTTGCTGGACTGATGGAATTTAGTAGTAAGGTTAGCGGAAAAGAACCTCAATTACAAAGACATTATTTAGATATGTTTTACGGATTAAAACAGGATTATGATATTAGTAAATCAAGACAAGAATTAGATTTCAATCCTAAATCATCAAAAAAAGCATTAGAAGATGCTCTAAAATATTTAAAAAATATCGGGAAGATAAAAAAGGTATAGAACAATGTCTAAAAAATATAGGGCATTTATATTTGTTCGAAAGTTCTTTGCATATTAATAAAGTCCGCTAAATATAAAATATGGCTTTTAATAGAAAAATAAAAGCAAAATATTTATATTTAGCTAAAACGAAAGTGCTTATTTACTGCCCTACGTTTCTTATACTAAACGTTGTACACAATATTGAATTAATGAAATACTTAACTACCATTATCATATTATACATCCTTGTTGGCTGCTCAACAAAAATTGAGACAAATCAGATTCAACGAATAGACGGCTCATCAATATCAAGAGTACAATTAGACGACCAAATTAACACCCTTGTTGATACGGCTAATGTAACAGGATTGACGGTTACG
>JAESUI010000171.1 GCA_016763135.1 Flavobacteriales bacterium | reverse complement strand
TACTCCAATATTGGAATTGCCTTTTTTTAGTAGCCAGCCCAATGCAAAACCGACTCCCAGCCCAATAATCAAAAGTACAATTCCAGTTAAATCCATTTTTAAAACCTAAGGCAATAAAATTAAGATAAATAAGTGAAAAAGTAGCTCCAAATATTAACCATGATTTCAATAAATGAAGAAAAAGATGCAATTAAATTATATTTACCTTTATCTTTCGTACTCAATATCAATTGTTAAGATTGGAATAGTCATTTATGGTCTTTAGTAGTTTTATATTTCTTTTTCTTTTTTTACCAATTGCTTTAATCAGTTATTTCTGCGCACCTAAAAAGTTTAAGAACTTTATTTTATTAATCATCAGTTTATTTTTTTACGCATGGGCAGAAAATATTTTGGTTGTTTTACTAATAGGCTCTTCTATAATTGATTATAGCTGTGGAATTATTATAGAAAGTGGAAGAAAGAAATTAGGATTAACCATTTCCATTTTATTCAATTTGCTCATTTTATTTTCGTTTAAGTACCTCAATTTTACTTTTGACAACTTGTATTCTTTGTTCGATTTTTTAGGTTGGAATACAGATTCTATAGCTTCAGTTCCAAGAATAGTATTGCCTATAGGAATAAGCTTTTATACTTTTCAAACGATGTCTTACACCATAGATGTTTACCGAGGTAATGTAAAAGCCAATCGGAATTTTATTGATTTTGCAGCTTATGTGAGTATGTTTCCTCAGTTGGTAGCAGGACCAATTATTCGGTATGCAGACATCCACACTCAATTAAAATCGAGGATACATTCAATGGATAAGTTCAATGTTGGAGTTCAACGCGTTATTATTGGTTTGGCAAAAAAAGTATTAATATCAGATACTTTTGCTTCAATTGGCGATAGTATTTTTACGCAAGACATCAATGATTTATCAACGCCTTATGCTTGGCTTGGAATAATTTCAGTAACCATTCAATTTTATTTCGATTTCTCGGGTTACTCTGATATGGCAATAGGTTTAGGGAAAATGTTTGGTTTTGATTTTTTAGAAAACTTTAACTATCCATATATATCAAAAAACATGCTTGAATTTTGGAAAAGATGGCATATTTCTCTTTCATCATGGGTAAGAGATTACGTATATATATCATTAGGAGGAAACCGAAAAGGTGCTATTTGGACCTATTTTAATTTAGTTGTAGTCTTTTTTGTTATTGGTTTGTGGCATGGAGCCAGTTGGAATTTTATTGTTTGGGGCTTATTTCATGGTACATTCATACTTATAGAAAAAGGTGGGTTTGATAAAGTATTGAGTAAGCTCTGGAGGCCAATTCAACATTTTTATATGTTAATGGTTTTAGTAACTAGTCTTGTTTTTTTTAGAACAGATAATTTAGCACAAGCTATCTCGTTTATGAAAAAAATGTTTGTTTTTTCTAACGGAAATGAAACGATGAACAGCTATTTGAATTACTTCCATTTGAACTTCCACACTTTGTTATTTTTAATAGTAGCTATTGTTTTTTGTTTTCCTGTTTATAAAAGTTTTATGAAATCTAAATTTTCATGGGCACATAATATTATTGTTTTATCCCTCTTATTTTTATCTATACTATATTTAAATGCAGATAAAAATATTCCATTTCTTTATTTTAGATTTTAATGAAAAAGTATTATGCAACATATTTGTTTTTAATTGTTATCACTCTTCCGATAGTCATGGAGTTGTTTGAAAAAATTAGTGGTGTACAAGATGAGAATGAGAGCAGTGGAGTTCCCTCTTTTTCTTTGGAAGCTGGAGAAGCCGTAAAAGCAAATACGTTTCTTGGCTTTGTCGCAAATCTTCATGTTGATTTATCAAATTACAGGAAGAAATTGGATAAGCATTATAGATTTAAAAACATACTCCGGCCAGTTTTAATGAAGCCATATAATGTACTTAAATCAGATGTATTTAATATAAATCCAATTCCAGAAAAAGTGATAACAGGCGATGATGGTTGGATGTTTTTAGGTGAAAACCATTCCAATGTTATTTCTGAAACAATAGGGTTGTTGACATTCTCAGAGACTGAATTAAAAACAAGAGAAGAGTATTATTTAATCAAAAATAAGTGGTTTAAAGAAAATAATATTAATTATTCTATGACTATCGCACCTAATAAGCATAGTGTTTACAGAGAGTATCTCCCTATAAAGAAGATAAACAACAAAACTAAATTTGTACAACTTAAAGCAGTTTTTAAAATATCAGATTTTAAGTTAATTGATTTAGCCGACTATTATGATAAGCATAAAAATGAAAAGCTTTTTTATAAAACAGATAGCCATTGGAATAGTATGGGTGCTTTTTTAGCGTACCAAAAAATAATGGATGAGCTAAAGCAATATTTTCCAGAAATTAACTCATTGAAACTTAAAGATTTTGATGTAGAACTAATGACTACCACTCAGGGTGATTTGACTAGTATGCTTGATATTAAAATAAAAGAAGAAAACAAAGTATTGTCACTTAAAAACCCAACAGCAGAGCAGGTTATCAATAATAAAATAAATCATTCAAAATATATTTATTCTGAATTGCGATATAATTCATCAGCTAATAAATTGAAAGTAGTCGTTTTTGGAGATTCTTATTCTGCAGGATTAGTTAAGTATTTAAAAGAGAGTTTTGGAGTATCTGTGTTTTACTCCAACCTTGATTTTGATTATGAGTTAATTCTTAAAGAGAAGCCAGATTTGGTTATTCAAGAATTAGCGGAAAGAGGGTTATAACCGAAAGATTAGTATTTTAGAATCAAAATAGGCGTCCCTTCTTCAACAAAATCAAATAACTCAATTACATCCTTATTTTTCATTCTAATGCATCCATGAGATGCTGGCTCACCAATATACCCTTCTTCTGGTGTGCCGTGTATGTAGATGTATCTATTGTAAGAATCGATGTTTCGTCCTCTATTAATTCCAGGTTCTTCACCTTGTAACCACATAATTCGAGAAGTCACATAATCCTTTTTAGCATTTTCTTTTTTAGTTAAAATTTTGGCGATTTTACCTTCATAAACGCGTGAAATCATTATCCCTCCAGAGGGAACATTCTTTCCTATTTTCCTTTTAACTGTATGTAGTCCTGGAGGGGTTTTGTAACTGTTCTGTTTGCTTCCTATTCCATTTTTAGCTGTAGAGATTGGATATTTTCTGATGGTAGAATCATTTTTTATTAAGTATAAACGCTGGTGTTTTACAGATACATACATGTACTTTTTAAACGACCTGTTTTTATATTTTAACTTTAGGTATTCAGATAAGAAATTAGCTATGGTTTCATTTGAAGGTTCTACTTTAGTTACTTTGATAACTTCTGGCAATTCAATTTTATTATCCACAGCTCTTTTGTTTGAATTACAAGAGAAAAAGGTGGTAATGACAAGTCCAATAATAAAATTTCTAAAGTTGTAGTTAGCCATTACTTATTTTTCTTACTCATTTTATACATTAAATTGTAAAAGATATTTGGGAAAAGCATTTTAAAAGGAACAGAAAGGATTTCTTTTTTTCCGATGTATTTATGGTTTCTATTTGATTTTAAAGCAGTAATAAATTTCTTGGCAAACACATCAGTTTTCATTCCTTGTTCCATTGCAGGACTATTTTTATTAACCAAAACTCCATCACCTTTAATAGCATTAATGGCTACATTGGTATTGATAAAGCCAGGAGAAATAATTAAAACTTTAATGTTATCATCCTTTAATTCTAACCTAAATAAATCATAAAATCCATATAACGCATGTTTTGATGCTGAATAAGTAGATAAATCTGGCAAACCAAACCTTCCAATAATACTTGCAATAGTTACTATTTTACCTGATTTCTGTAGTTGCATTATTCTCGCAGTAGCTTTAGATAATTCTACATTTCCAAAATAATTGATATCCATTATTTTTTGTTCAACTGCCTGGGTAGTTTCTAGTGCATAACCTTTTTGACTAATTCCACCATTATTAATTAAAATATCAATTCGGTTAAATTTCCCCATTACAACTTTAACCCATTCATCTGTATGTTGGTGTTGTTCTAAATCAATGGGAAGTACTAAGATGTCTTCATCGGTAAGTTTAATGTTTTTACGAACTCGATTTAATTCCTCTAGTCTTCTTGAAGAAATAATGAGTTTACATCCTTCTTTTGCTAATGCGTAAGTAATGGCTTCGCCAATACCAGAAGAAGCTCCAGTAATCCAAATAACTTTACCTGATAAATTCATTTTGCTAAGGTATTAATACTGTTTGGGCTATTTTAATCATTAGTTTTGACTTTTTAACGTTCAATTCTTTAAAACATTGAGATTTTACGCTATTGAAATAAAAAAATATTTTTACGATATAGTTTGTGTGTAAATGAAAAAAGTCTATTTTTGCAGACCGAATTTAAAGGATAAAATTAGAATAAGATGAAACGTACATTTCAACCATCAAAGAGAAAAAGAAGAAACAAACATGGTTTCAGAAGTAGAATGGAGTCTGCCAAGGGTAGAAAAGTAATTTCTAAAAGAAGAGCTAAAGGAAGAAGAAAATTAACTGTGTCTGACGAACCAAGACACAAACAATAATGATATTAAATTATTTTATAAATAGGGAAGCAATTTTTGCTTCCCTATTTTTTTTGAACAATTTTTTTTTGAATGTTGAAAAGTTACTTCAAAATTTTAATCGTTTTGAAGTACTTTCGTAAAGATTTTTTAAGATATAAAAAAACCATCATCTATGCCAAGAGATAATAGTATTAAGCACGTTTTAATTATAGGTAGCGGTCCCATTATTATTGGACAGGCCTGTGAGTTTGATTACTCAGGTTCTCAAGCTTCTCGTTCGTTAAG
>JAESUI010000170.1 GCA_016763135.1 Flavobacteriales bacterium | reverse complement strand
TTTCTTTTTTGTATTATTTCTCCACTCCAGTAACCTTTATCTTTAATGCTGTTAACAATATCATCAGTGTTATGAGATAATTGACTGTTAAAAATGTCTGTTGTCTTACCTAACAATTCATGTTCTTCATATCCATATAATTCACATGCTGCTGGATTAACATATTCTACAATATTATTCATGTTAGCAAATACTACTGCGTTCCAATTATTTCTAATCATATTTTTGAATAACTGGTTGTCTAAATCTCCGGAAGTCTCGTTATTGTTCATGTTAAATGCAAATAAATTAGCATTCAAAATTACAAATAATTAGTTTATTTTAAATATTTTTGTTCTTGGATGATTTCTCTCCAATTTCAAAATAGAGCCTAATGAGGAAAGGATGTATACTCTCCGTGATGAGTTCCACAATTTATCTATTAATCGTTTAAATTAAAGAACTATGGAAACAACTATGAATGAGAAATTAACATCGCAACAAGCGATAGAATTAGAAAATAAGTACGGTGCTCATAATTATCATCCACTACCAGTGGTTCTGAGTAGAGGAGAGGGGGTTTATGTTTGGGATGCAGAGGGTAAACGGTATTATGATTTTTTATCAGCATATTCAGCTGTAAATCAAGGCCATTCGCACCCTAAAATTGTAAAAGCATTGACAGACCAGGCATCAACATTAGCTTTAACATCTAGAGCATTTTATAACGATGTTTTAGGAGCTTACGAGAAATATGTAACCGAATATTTTGGGTATGATAAAGTATTACCGATGAACTCTGGTGCTGAAGCTGTTGAAACTGCTTTAAAATTAACCAGAAAATGGGCTTACGAAAAGAAAGGAGTTGCTGAGAATGAAGCGAAGATTATAGTTTGTGAAAATAATTTTCATGGCAGAACAATTTCCATCATTTCATTTTCTAATGATCCAGATGCAAGAAAGAACTTTGGTCCATATACACCAGGGTTTATAAAAATACCTTATAATGACATTAATGCTTTAGAGGAAGCTTTGAAAGATAATAATGTTGCAGGGTTTTTGGTAGAACCGATTCGAGGAGAAGCGGGTGTTTTTGTGCCGGATGAAGGTTATTTAACTGAAGCATCTGAACTATGTAAAGCTGCAGGTGTTTTATTTATTGCTGATGAAGTACAAACAGGAATTGCACGTACAGGTGAGTTGCTGGCTGTAGATCATGAAAATGTTAAGCCAGATGTATTAATCTTAGGAAAAGCAATTTCAGGAGGAGTTTATCCTGTTTCAGCAGTATTTGCAAACGATGACATCATGGAGGTAATTCGTCCTGGAGAACACGGTTCTACTTTTGGAGGTAATCCAGTTGCAGCTAAAGTAGCTATAGCGGCATTAGAAGTAATCAAAGATGAAAAATTAGCTGAAAATGCAGAGAAATTAGGTCAATTATTTAGAAGTGAGATCAATAAATTTGTTGATGAATGTGATTTAGTAAAGCTAGTGAGAGGAAAAGGATTATTAAATGCTATTGTGATTAATGATTCAGAAGATAGTAGTACAGCATGGGATATATGTATAAAGCTTAAAGATAATGGCTTATTAGCTAAACCTACTCATGGTAATATTATTCGTTTTGCGCCACCATTAGTTATGAATGAGGAACAATTAATGGAGTGTGTAGCAATTATTAAGGAAACGATTAGTGAATTTTAGAATAATAACTTTTAATAAAAAAAGCCGAGTAAATATTTACTCGGCTTTTTTATTAATCGTTTAATTCATCTAGTAGAATTTTTTCATCATTATCGGGTTCAGTTTCTTTATCAGGTTTCATTATGTCGTCAAAAGCAGAGTACATAATTAAATGACTTACTGGGATGGTAATTAATAACCCAACCAACAAGCATATTGCACCAACAATGTTGATTAATACTATACAGATAAATAGAAGTAGAAACCACCACCAATTTTTTGTCACAACTCGTCTACTTGCCTCCATTGAATCCCAAAGACCGACTCCTGAATAAAAGTAAATAATAGGTAAAGATAAGCTCCAAGCTACGCCTAAATAGATGCCAGGAATAATTAAACACAAGAATCCTACTAAGGTTAGTATGAATACAACCAAAGAGATACCAACTATATTTCCAAATGCATTAAATGGTTTGAAAAAATCTTCAAATTCTGGTTTTTCACCTAATTTGATTTTTCTTGCAACATAGAAATAGCCTAAGTTAATTATTCCAGTTATTACTGCTTGAGCAAGCGATCCAATAATAGGGATCAGACTTGCAACACCTGACATTAATCCAGCAACTATAGAAAAACCTATAAATAGACCGTATTCTTTTTTAAATAATTCAAAACCATTAGAAATGTATTTTTCTAATTTAAACTCATAACCTTCGTTAAGAATTTTGTTTACTCGTGCTTCTAAATTCATTTAGTAGATAAATTCTAAATTAGTTTTTTTTCTTTCCTTTTAGTTCGCTAACAGGAGTTGCTTTAGCCGATTTTGCAGCTGCTTTTTTTAATACTTTTTTTGGAGCTGCTTTAGCGGTAGCCTTTGGAGCGGGTATAGGTTTAACCGTAGGAACCGTTTTTGCATTAGAAGTCGTAGTTGCTTTTGTGCTAGTGTTCTTGTTTTGTTTAACCGCTTTTACTGGAGCTGGAGTAGCTTTGGTTATTTTTTTTGCCTTAACGTCTTTATTCACTGCAGGAGTTTCGCTTTTTGTTTGTGCATTTATTGTTATAGTTCCTGCAAGAACTAATGTTACTGTAAAAAATGCACTTAAGATTAATTTTTTCATAATTTTTGGTTTTATAATTTATATAAGTTAGGTAATTCCAAATACCATACCAAATTAAATAAAAAGGGTGAGATAAAAAAACCTCACTAATTCAATTAGTGAGGTTTTTATTTATTTAATTAAGCTTCTACACTTATTTTTGGTCCAGCAGCAACCAAAGCTTTTCCTTCTTCATTTCCTGTATATTTCTCAAAATTATTAATAAATAGACCAGCAAGTTTAGTTGCTTTAGTCGTCCATTCTTCAACGTTTTCATAAGTATCTCTAGGATCTAAAATTTCAGTTTGAACACCAGGTAAAGAAGTTGGTACTTCTAAGTTAAAAATAGGAACGATTTTAGTTTCTGCTTTTTCAATTGACCCGTCAAGGATTGCATTAATAATTCCACGAGTATCTTTAATAGAAATACGTTTTCCTGAACCATTCCATCCTGTATTGACAATATAAGCACTTGCATTATTCTCTTCCATTTTCTTAACTAATTCTTCACCATACTTCGTTGGATGCAATGATAAAAATGCTTCTCCAAAACAAGCTGAAAATGTAGGTGTTGGTTCAGTAACTCCTCTTTCTGTTCCAGCAAGTTTAGCTGTAAAACCGGATAAGAAATGATATTTAGTTTGTGCTGGAGTCAACTTTGCGACAGGTGGCATCACTCCAAAAGCATCGGCAGTT
>JAESUI010000169.1 GCA_016763135.1 Flavobacteriales bacterium | reverse complement strand
ACTATATTGTCACGAGCTTTAACAGGTTTTCAAAATGAAATTATTACATCCGAAAGAAAAGGTGGTTGGTCTGGGTTAAAACTCTACCTTCCCTCCTCCATTTCATTTTCTGAAGACTTAGAAAGCAATATCAATTTTTACATATTTAGAGTATTGTATTTATCAGTACAGCAAAAGCTGCGATTAAACTGGAACACCAATGAAGAACAAAAAATAACTGATTCTCAACAAAAAGCAGGCAAATATTCTAAACAAGTTTTAGATGAGCTTTTTAATGAATACCCTCCTACTAGAGAAATTTATAATAACCTGGTTAGTAATATAGAAAACTACTATAAACAGAAAAAAAAACCGTGTGACTATAGCTGGATTTACGGCAGAGCAATGAAGCAAAATCCTCATGAATTTAATATAAAAACCACTTCACCAAACCAATCCAAAAACAAAAAAGAAGATTCAGAAATTACTACAGAAATGGAAGCCAATCCGAGTGATGAGGTAACTACAGTTGGAATTGATAAAAAGCAAATAGAAGATAATGTCGCTCATAACCAATTTGAAAAAGTAGATACTCTCTCCGAATTTAATGGGAGTTTTAAAGAAATGGATGGTGAAGACACTTTGAGCGATGATGAAGATGCTATCAGAGAATTGAACTTAAAATATACTGTTAGAGCAGATGATATTTCTCACTCAGTTTATAAAGCTGAATTTGTAAATACAAAATCCAATATACTCGTAGAGGAAAAAAATGAAGAAGGAAAATTCCTTCACTATGATGAATGGAACTACAAAAAGAGAACTTACAAAACTGATTTTTGTAAGGTTTATCCAAAATTTATTACAGCAAGATCTAATAATTATGCACATAAAACATTATTAGAAAATACTAAAACAAAAAATGAATTATTTAAACTTTTTGCTCAAGTACATAACGAGTATGAGAAAATAAACAGAGTAGTTTCGGGGGAAGAAATAGATTTTGATGCAGTGACAGACGCTTTTGCTGAAATTAATGCAAAAAGAACTCCCACAGATAAAATTTACACAACCAAAAGAAAGCGAAAAAAAG
The DNA here is from genome assembly GCA_016763135.1 of Flavobacteriales bacterium. GTDB lineage: Bacteria > Bacteroidota > Bacteroidia > Flavobacteriales_E > Vicingaceae. The sequence goes on along the minus strand of JAESUI010000169.1, from coordinate 3,632 downwards.
ATCTCTCTGTTTTAATATTAATGGACACCAGTCTTTCAGCAGATGGTTATACGAATAATGAACACGTATTAAGTATTGAACAAAAAGCCGTTTTACTTTTTGGCGAAGTCCTTTCTCAATATAACATTTCCTTTCAAGTGGACACTTTTTCTTCTCAAACAAGAAACAATTGTTCATACAATCATATTAAAACATTTCAAGAAAACTGGGTTAAAACCAGAGATAGGATTGGAGCAATTGAAGCAGAAGGTTATACCCGAATTGGAACTGCTTTAAGACATGCAGGAACATTAATAGGCCAACAACCTACTCAACGAAAATGGATTATTTTACTTTCTGATGGAAAACCAAACGATTATGACACTTATGAGGGAAAGTATGGAATAGAAGATGTTAAGCAAGCATTAAGAGAATTAGAAAAAAGTCACATCAACATCTTTTCTTTAGCAATTGAACATCAAGCAAAATATTACTTACCACAAATGTTTGGCCACAACAACTACAACATACTACCTAAAACAAGCGACTTGCCAGTTGCTTTTAGCAAGTTTTACAAGCGGATTATTAATGATTAGGATATGACTTTAATCATTAAATAATCTGCCAAAAGGTACATTTAAAAATGAGGAAAGTCATTACGTTAAATAAAAGACATCTATACTTTTATATTGCAATTTGATAACTTAAATAAAAAATTATGAAAAAAAGTAAATTTAACTTAGCTGTTAAAACATTAGCACTATCAAGTGTCGTATTATTAGCTTCTTGTGGTCAAGATGGAGGCTCTGAAAAAAAATCATCAAAAAAAATTGATACTGCAAGTATTCAAATATCAGGCGAAATGAAAGCTGAGTTAACAGCTCCGCCATTTGTACCATCTTCTGTTGGAGATAGACCAGCAAAAAAATTAATTGTTGACATGGAAATTCTTGAACAAGAAGGGACTATGACTGATGGTGTAAAATACATCTATTGGACTTTTGGAGGTTCTGTTCCAGGAAGTTTTATTAGAACAAGAGTTGGCGATGAGGTTGAATTTACGCTAAAAAACCATCCTGATAATAAATTACCACACAACATTGATTTACACGCAGTAACTGGTGCTGGTGGTGGTGCAGCATCTTCATTTGTTGCTCCAGGACACGAAGTGACATTTTCTTTTAAAACATTGAACCCAGGTTTATATGTTTACCATTGTGCTACTGCTCCTGTAGGAATGCACATTGCAAACGGAATGTACGGTTTAATTTTAGTTGAACCAGAAGGAGGATTACCTCCAGTAGATAAAGAATACTACTTAATGCAAGGAGATTTCTATACAAAAGGAGAATATGGAGAACCAGGTTTACAGCCTTTTGATATGAAAAAAGCTGTTGAAGAAGATGCTGATTATGTCGTATTTAATGGCAAGGTTGGATCGTTAACTGGAGATAATGCAATTACTGCGAAAGTGGGTGAAACTGTTCGTTTATATGTCGGTAATGGTGGCCCAAATTTGGTTTCTTCTTTCCATGTAATTGGAGAAATTTTTGACAGAGTAAACATAGAGGGAGGTTCAATGATTAACGAAAACGTACAAACCACTTTAATTCCTGCTGGTGGTGCTGCTATTGTTGAGTATAAAGTTGATGTCCCTGGAACATTTATTATTGTAGATCACTCTATTTTTAGAGCATTTAACAAAGGTGCTTTAGGAATGTTAAAGGTTGAAGGTGACGAAAACAAAAAGCTTTATTCTGGTAAACAAATAGAAGGAATTTACAACCCAGAAGGTGGTAAAATTGTTATAACTTCTGATGCTCCAGCAGCACCAAAAGCTGCATCTAAAGATGAAAGAATTAAATTAGGAAAACAATTATATGCTCAAACATGTTTTGCTTGTCACCAAGGTGAAGGGCAAGGAATTCCTAGTGCTTTTCCTCCATTGGCTAAATCTGATTACTTAAATGCAGATATTGACAGAACAATTGGTATTGTTTTACATGGTAAAACAGGAGAGATTACTGTAAATGGAGAAAAATACAACAGTGTAATGACTCCTCAAACATTAAGTGATGAAGAGGTTGCTAATGTTTTAACTTATATTTACAATAGTTGGGGTAATAACGGTACTGAAATTACTCCTAATATGGTTTCTAAAGTAAAAAATGGACATTAATAATGGTTAAGTTAGGTTTTTATTTCGTGGTTGTTTTTGGTTTGTTTCATATAAATGGAATAAGTCAAAACAACCATGAAATGAAAAAAGTTAAAAGGGGGGCATTTATCCCCCTTTATGGTTCTGACAGCAATGGTGTTTTTGTAAAAGACTTTATGTTAGATGTTTACCCTGTAACTAATCAACAATATTTAGAGTTTGTAAAAGAATATCCCAAATGGAAAAGATCTAAAGTGTTGAGGTTATTTGCTGATGAAAGTTACTTAAACAGATGGGTAAGCGATACGATATTAGGAAAGAACATAGATCCGCAAGCTGCTGCAACAACAGTTAGTTGGTATGCTGCTAAAGATTATTGTGCTTGCCAAGGTAAAAGGTTACCTAGCATAGATGAATGGGAGTATGCTGCAATGGCAAGCGAAACAAAAAAAAATGCACAAGCAGATAGTATTTTTAATCAAAAAATTATTGAAGGTTATGAATTGCCTAAAACCTATAAAAACAAAATTGGAAGCACGTTTAAAAACTATTGGGGAATTTGGGATTTACACGGTTTAGTTTGGGAATGGACGAGTGATTTTAACTCTGTTTTAATTTCTGGAGAATCTCGACAAGATGTGGATACCGAACGAAATTTATTTTGCGGAAGTGCAGCAATTAACGCCTCAAACCTAATGGATTATGCAGCTTTTATGCGCTATGCATTTAGAGGTAGTATTAAAGCAAATTACGGCATTCAAACCTTGGGGTTTAGATGTGCAAAAAGTATAAAAAAATGAAAAAAATAATTTTAAGTTTAACCTTTTTATGTTCAATCACACTTTTAATAAGTTCTTGTGATAATGTTGAAAAAACAACGACTGAAGAAAACTCTTCAGTAGAATATTTATGTCCGATGAAGTGTGAAGGAGATAAAACCTATCATGAAAACAGTGGCTGTCCTGTTTGTAAAATGGATTTAAAAATAGTTAAAGAAAATAAAAAAATAGAAGCGAACGCAAATGCAATACCCGATGAATCTATTTTTAATTTAACTTCAAAATGGAACACTCAAAACAACAAAACCATTGAATTGAAAGATTTAAAAGGTGAGGTTTTAGTTATGGTTATGATTTACACCACTTGCAAAGCTGCCTGTCCAAGATTAGTGGCAGATATGAGAAGTATTAATAAAAAAGTAAACAATGATAAAGTAAAATATGTTTTGGTAAGCATCGATCCTGAAACAGATACTCCAGAACGTTTAAAAGAATTTGCTATCGAAAATGAGATGGATAATGACCAGTGGATATTTCTGCAAGGAACGGTTGATAATGTAAGGGAATTTTCTAATGTTTTAGCGGTAAAGTACAAACAAATATCTCCATTGGATTTTTCGCATTCTAACATTATAAGTGTGTTTGATGAAAGCGGTGTAATGCGGCATCAGCAAGAAGGTTTGGGGGTTGACAACAAAGAGACAGTTGCTAAAATT
>JAESUI010000168.1 GCA_016763135.1 Flavobacteriales bacterium | reverse complement strand
TTAAATCAAATACACATATGGACATATCTAATCCATCATGTATTTTTCCTTTTTCAGATTGTTTTAAAGTGTTCTTTAACAGTTCATCTAACTTATATAAAAATTCTGATGGCTCTGTAATTTTATATTGATGAGCAATTTCTTTAAATAATGTACTTGTAATCATACTCGTAAATGCACCAGGGACACCATGCCCCGTACAATCTGCACATACTATGATAAATTTATCACCTATTTTTTCATACCAATAAAAATCTCCACTTACTATATCTCTAGGTTGGTAAAAGACAAAAGATTCTGGAAAATAATCTTTCATTAATTGTTTGCTTGGTAATATTGACTTTTGAATTCTTAAAGCATAATTTATACTATCCGTTATATTTTTGTTTTTACCTTCTAGTTCTTCACTTTTCTTTACAACCTCAGCGGTTCTTTTATCTAATTCTATTTCTAAGTTTCTTTGAATTTCTTTTTGTTTTTTCTCTCTCATCTTTATTAAAAGATAAATTAAAAGGCTAAGAAAAATAAATAATGACACAAAAAACCACCATTTTTTCCAAAATGGAGAGGCAATAACAATTGTAAAAGCTAAAGTATCTTCAGAACAAAAGCCATCATTGTTACATGCTTTTACATAAAAAGTATAGGTCCCATCATCAATTCTTGGAAAAGTTCTAGAATTGTTGCTAGAGCTTTCTGACCAATCTAAATCATATCCTTCTAAATAGGTTTGATACTTAACTCCATCGGGTTGTTTAAAGCTAATACCTATAAATTCAATTTTAAGTTTATATAAATCATAAGGTAATTCAATGTTTTTATCTAAAGGAATAGATTTGTCTGAAATAGAAATGGATTTAATATTTACTACAGGAGGGCTTGTATTTTTTAAAAATTTTAATGGGTTAAATTTTATTGTTTTCTTGTTTGTTCCGAACCAAATATTTTTTGCATTATCTATAAATACTGCTCTTAGATTAAAATCAACACTTATACCTTTTTTAGAATCGAATGTTTCAACATTTAAAGAGCCTTTACTTATTCTACTTAATGCACCTCTATGTCCAATCCATACACCATTTTTATTATCAGAGATAATGCTGTAACAATAGTCCGATTTTAAGCCCTGATCAGTTGAGATATGAATAAAGCTATCTGCTTCTTGTTTGAAAACTCCATTTCCTAGAGTTGCTAACCATAAATTATTCTTCTCATCTACTTCTATAGCAACTACATCCATTAATTGGTTAATATCAGCTATCATCTGGTAGCTTATTTCTCCTTTTTTGTTAATAAAGGTAAGTTCATTACTATGAGAACCTAATACAACACTTCCATTTTTCAAGATAGCTACATCAAAAACTGAATTATGTCTCAAGCCTGTGAGCGTATTGTAAAATTCAGTTTTGTTAGTAGTGAAATTTCTTTTAATTAGCCCTGCATCAGTTGCAATCCATAAATCATTAACATGCGCTACCATATTATGAATATTATTTGCGAGATAGGATGTGATTAAAAACTCTTTTTTAAATTTTTCAGTTTTGGTATTAAAACGGAATAATCCTTCACCATCAGTTGCGATAAATAGCTCTTCTCCTCTTCCTAAAAGACTTGTAACGGCAACATCTTTAAATCCATTAATTCCTGAATAATATTTCTTTTCCCCATTACTGTTAATTCTCAATAATCCTTTTGAAAGACCATACCATTTTGTACTATCTCTATATAGTAGGCAACGCGTATCATTTGGGATAGATTCATCATCAGAATTATTATAAAAAGTGAATATTTCATCTTTAAGCATAGCCAACCCATCACCATACATCCCAATCCAAGCATTTCCTTCTCGGTCAATTAAAGTAGATTTAACATAATTTCCAATCCCATTATTTCCCCCAAAATAAATTGTTTTATTTACTCCATTTAATTTCGAATCATAAATTAGTTTGTGAAGACCATTATAAGTAGAAATCCATAAATTTCTATCCTTATCTTCTTCAATGTGCTGGATACTAGAAGAGTTAAGTAAGTTATTGCCATCATAATATCTGCTTTCTGCTTTCTGCTCATCGGTAAACTTTAATTGGTAAAGTCCAGATTCTTGTGTGCCTATCCAGAAATTATTTTCCAACCATTTACTACCGGTAATACATTCAATAGTTTTACCTTTAAATTCCTTTATTTCTTTATGTTGAGATGGTTCTAGTTTATGATTTAAAGAAAATAAGAAAAGACCATCATTCGTTCCTATTAATAAATTAACACCTATTTTTCCAGTTATAGAATGGATATTTTTTTCATCAACAAAAAGGTTAAATTTATTAATCACTAATTTTGGTGATATCCTTATTAAATATCCATTTTGTGATGTTGCCCATACATAATTATCTTGATCAACTATTATGTCAGTTATTTTACTGCCTATTAATGAGTCTGAAATAATTGTTTCTATTTCTCCATTAAAAATCCTACTAATTCCACCTTTGTTATGACCTAACCATATAATATTTCTTTGTCTTTGAGCTGAGCAAGAAATGAAATTTTCAGCTAATCCATCATCAGTAGTGTAATTTAGAAATTCAACACCATCAAATTTTGAAATTCCTTCTCCAGTTCCAATCCAGATAAACCCATTGTTATCTTGATTTATGCTGTAAATATATTCTTGAGGGAGTCCATTTTCGATTCCGTATTTGTTAAATTGGTAGGATTGAGCAGAAGCACAATTAACATTAACTATTAAAGCAACGGCAATTAAAAAAGATACGCTTAATAGTTGTTTAGTTTTCAAAAATAAATAAAATGATTTGTTCAAATCTAATTAAAATTATTTCATTTCCTCAATAAAAATAAGGCTTTTAAAAACAATTTTTAATTGTGTAGTTAGGTCAATTGTTGTAAATTGTGTCGCTTTGAAAAATATATTATTCATATTAAGTCTGATAGCAGGTACAGTAACTTTTGCCCAACCTTCTTGGCAATGGGCAGAAGCAATAAATTCATCACAAGATGAAAAAACATTAGATATAGCAACTGTTCTTGCAAGTGGGGAAACTTATGCTTGTGGTTATTTTGATGGAAATTTATCAGCCATTTTCACGTTAGGATTAAATGGGACTCCAAATATGAATGCTCCAATTGGTGTTAGAGATGGGTTTGTTGCAAAATATAATGCTATTGGTAATGTTGTATGGGCTTTTAAAATTGGAGGAGCTGGAGCTACTGTTGAAATTGAAGCAATTACAGATGCCCCCAATGGGAATATATATGTTACAGGTGAGTTTTTTAATGGATCAGTAGATTTTCAAGGTGTCGTTTCATCAATTTCTAGTATAAGAACTCCTACAGGTGCATCAAAAAATATGTTTTTAGCTGCCTACAGTTCAAATGGCGAATTATTGTGGGTAACAAGTTCAACTGATACAGGGAATAGTATAGGGTTTGGTATTACCGCTGATGTAAATGGAATATATGTTGCTGGTCGTTTTGCAGGGGATATTACATTCCCTCCACTAGCTCCGATAACATGGACTGGGATAGCATCTTATTTTGATGCATATGTTACTAAATTTGATTTTTCAGGTAACGCTACAGATATTAAAACTATTTTCAGTACAACAGGAGATGGACATGTTAAAGCTTTTAGTTTAATAACAGATGGTACTGGAGAAATTTATGTTGTTGGTACATCTGGAAGCTCTGGTTGGACATATGGTCCTGTAGGATTTAATCCTACAGATAATAATAATGGGATTGCTGGAACAGATGACATCTGGGTAATTAAAATTCATGAAAGTAATTTTAATATGCATTGGAGTCAGGTAATAGGTAGTGTAGAAGGTGATATTGCTAAGGGAATAGCTTATGATGGTACAGATATTTATTTAACAGGGGGTGTCGGAGGTGCCTCTATTAATTTCCCAGGAATTGGCGCAGTAGCATCAATAGGAACAGCAATGGATATATTTACTTGTAAGCTATTTGATGCTTCTGGATTAACCGATTGGGTATTTTTGGAGCAAAATAATTCTGCAATCGATACTTATGGTAGTGATATTGTTATTGATGCAGCTGGCGATTTGTATATTACAGGTACTCATACAGATACTACAGGTTTTAATGGTGGGCTAAATTCAATTCCAACAATTGGAGGACTGGATGTTTTTGTAATGTCTAGAAAAAACACAGGTGCTTTTAATTGGGCTGTATCAGCTGGTGGTCTAGGTAATGATGAAGGATTTGGAATAGGGATTGATAATGTAGGAAGTATTTATACTGGTGGTTCTTATGATTTGCTAAGTGCATTTGGAGCAATAAATTTAGTTACTGATGCTCAAAATAATGGTTTTGTTGCTAAATTAAATTTATGCTCTTTAAGTATTGTTTGTCCAGCAAATCAGACTGTTACAGCTAATGCATCTTGCCAATATACCCTTTTAGATTATACAGTTATGGCGACACCATTTGCTTCTTGTGGAATAGCAAGTGTTACACAATTACCAATTGCAGGAACAGTGGTAAATTCAGGAATTAATCCAGTAACAGTTTATTTAACTGATAATAGTGGAAATGTCGATTCTTGTTCTTTTGATGTGATAGTGGAGTCTGCTGTAAATCCAACAGTGGTTTC
>JAESUI010000167.1 GCA_016763135.1 Flavobacteriales bacterium | reverse complement strand
GTAGCTCCTGTTTGAGGGTTTCTACCAGCTCTTGCAGCTCTATTAGAAATTGAAAATGTTCCAAATCCAATTAACTGTACACTGTTACCTTTTTTCAAAGATCCTGTTACGTTTGAAACGAATGCATTTAATGCTTTTCCAGCATCTGCTTTTGATAATCCAGCATCACTTGCCATTGCATCAACTAATTCTCCTTTGTTCATAGTTTTAAATTTTAAATTAATAATTAATATTGAAATCAAATTTAGTAGAATTAAAATACCTTTTTTAAAAGTCGATATATAGTTATTAACAAGCTATTAACACCGATTTTATTGAGGATTACTCACTTCAAACTCATTTCCTTGTACAGCTAATTCTGTATTTATAAAAACTGATTTTGCTTCATTTAATAACACATTTAAATCTGGGTATCGATTAGAGAAGTGACCGATAATCAGCTTTTTAGCGTTAGATATTAACGCAATTTTAGCCGCTTGTTTTGCCGTAGAATGAAGTGTTTTCTTTGCTCTGTCTGCATGTTCTTCTGCAAAAGTTGCTTCATGATAAAGTAAGTCTACACCATTAATTACAGTTGCAATTTCTTCTAAATATTTTGTGTCGGAACAAAAAGCATAAGAGAAAGATGGCAAAGGATCCATAGTAAGCTTAGAATTTTTAATAAATACACCATCTGAAGAGGTATAATCTTCGCCTATTTTAATCTTGTTTATTTGATATTTAGGCACCTCATATCTTTTAATTGCTTTAGGGTTTATTCTTAAAGGTTTTTGCTTCTCTTTAAAAAAATAGCCCGAACAAGGTATTTTGTGCTTTAACGGAATGGAAATCACTTCAACCTTATCATTTTCAAAAACAATTTCAGATTTCTTATGATTTACACGCTTATATATAATAGGGTACTTTAATTGACTTTCTGAAACTTTTAAATGAACATTAATAACCTCTTCTATATCGCTAGGACAATATATCATTAAATCGGTAGTCCTTCCCAATAAATGCATAGTCTGAATTAATCCAATTAGCCCTAAGTAGTGATCTCCATGTAGGTGGCTAATAAAAATGTGATTAATTCGTTGAAGTTTTATTTTATGCTCCCTCAACTTAAGCTGAGTTCCTTCTCCACAGTCCATTAAATAGTACTGCTCATTTATATTAATAAGTTGTGAAGTATGGTTTCTTTTTAAAGTAGGTGCAGCAGAAGCATTCCCTAATATTAAAACACTGAATTTAGTCATGAGTTATTCAGCACCTAAATTTCGTTCTATTTCATCTACAAAAACTGAATCTATCGCTTCTTTTGATATTGATTTGATATTTAAAATGGAATCTAATTGAGAAATGGTGATTAATTTTTCTACAGCTGGTTGGAGAGTACTTAATATAAATGAACCATTTGCTTCTTTGCAAATTCTATGTCCTATTAACAAAGCACTTAATCCAGACGAGTCACAATATTTTACACTTTCTAAATCAATTAAAATGTTTTTGGCACCTTGTTTACTCACTAAAACCAGTTCTGCTTTTAAATCAGGAGCTACAATAGCATCAAGTTTATCAGTACTAAATTTAATTAGGGTGTAATTATCTTGTTTATCTATTTTAAAACTCATGCTATATAATTTTGTAGTCAAACAAATATATATAAACTAAGATGATTTTTCAAATTAAGATGCTATTGAATTTAATCCTCTACTGTTTTGTAAGCTCCGATAATAGCTTTTACTAACTTGTGTCTTATTATATCATTTTCATCAAACGTTACAACACTAATATCCTTAACTCCTTTTAATATTGTTAATGCTTGTATTAATCCAGATGGTTGTCTTTTGGGTAAATCTATTTGAGTAGGATCTCCGGTAAGAATAAACTTAGCTGATTTCCCCATTCGTGTTAAAAACATTTTTAATTGACTTTCTGTAGCATTTTGGGCTTCATCAAGTATAACAAAACATTTATCTAAGGTTCTACCCCTCATAAAAGCCAAAGGGGCAATCTGGATTGTTCCAGCCTCCAACATTTCTGCTAATTTTTCTGAAGGAACCATGTCCCTTAGTCCATCGTATAGAGGTTGCATATAAGGATCAAGTTTCTCCTTTAAATCTCCTGGTAAAAAGCCTAAATTTTCTCCTGACTCAACTGCTGGCCTTGTTAAAATAATTTTTTTTACCTCTTTATTTTTAAGTGCTCTAACAGCTAGTGCTACTGCAGTATATGTTTTACCTGTTCCAGCAGGACCAACAGCAAAAACTAAGTCATTCTTTTCAGATTCTTTGACTAACTTTCGTTGATTGGCTGTTTTCGCTTTTACAGTCAACCCTCCATTTCCAAAAACTAAAACATCATCCTCATGCTTAAGCGTTTTACTTTCTCCTGTTGAAGCATCTTCATCCATCAATCGTTCAATGTTATTTTCTGTGAGTTGCTTATACTTTAATAAGTGTTCCATCATTAACCCTATTTTTTCTTCAAATAATGATATCTCATTATCATCACCAATTGCTTTAAGGATATCACCTCTAGCAATTACTTTTAATTTCGGGAAATAACTTTTAATTACACTTAATTTACTTTCATTTATTCCGTAGAGATCTAGGGGATTAATACCGGAAATTTCTATAACTTTTTCGCTCAAATATTCGTTTTTAAATTTATACCTTTGAATTGTCTTAACTTATACGATAAATATCAAGATTTAGATACAATAAATTACAAGTAGCAAGCATTATTTATTAACTATTTAAATGGCAATAATTACTTTAACAACCGACTTAGGATTAGTAGATAACTATGTTGCGTCTGTTAAAGGGGCTATTTTAAAAGAAATCCCTGAAACAACAATTGTTGATATCACTCATGAGGTTCCCTCTTTTGATCTTCAAAAATCGGCTTTTGTACTTAGAAACTGTTACCAAGACTTCCCTGAAGGGACAATACACATAGTAGGAGTTAACTCTGAGTCTGATGTAAATACTCCTCATATCGCTATTTTAGCCAATGGTCATTATTTTATTGGAGCTGACAATGGTGTTTTTTCCTTAATTTTTGATAATCCACCAGAAAAAATAGTTGAGCTAACCATTTCTCAAGATACTGACAGAATAACATTTCCTACTAAAGATGTATTTGTTAAAGCTGCATGCCATATTGCAAGAGGTGGGACACTAGAGGTTATTGGTTCAGCAAAAGAAGCATTAGAAGTTAGAACAATGTTCCGTGCTGTTTCTGAAAACAATGTTATAAGGGGAATAGCCACTTATATCGATCATTATGGAAATGTAATTACCAACATTTCGGTAAGCTTGTTTAAAGATTTTGGTAACAACAGACCTTTTAAAATACTTTTTAGAAGTGCAGAATATGAAATTGATGTAATTAGCCCTGCATATTCTTCTGTAATAGATGGTGAAAGAGTGGCACTATTCAGTTCTACAGGTTACATAGAAATTGCTATTAATAAAGCTAATGCTAGCAAGTTATTTGGAATTAACCAAGGAGATATTATAAGAATAGAGTTTTATGATTAGAATTGTTAAAATGACGTTTGCTCCTACTAAAGTGGATGAGTTCTTAGCTAATTTTGAGCAGGTTAAAGAACAAATTAGAAATTTTGAAGGTGTTGAGCATTTAGAATTATTAAATGATAAAAACAATGCTAACATCTATTTCACTTATAGTATTTGGAAATCTGAAGAATACTTAAACAATTACAGACATTCAGATTTATTTAAAACTGTTTGGGCAGCAACCAAACCTTTGTTTATTGAAAAAGCAGAAGCTTGGAGTGTAGAACAAATTGTTAAACTCCCTTAAATGTCAGATTCTCGTATAAATACATTTTTAACATTACAAGGACAAACTAATCAAAGTCCTTACTTAATTGATGTAGAAAGAGCTGAAGGTATTTATATCTGGGATAAAACCGGCAAAAGATACATGGATATGATTGCTGGTGTTGCTGTAAACAATATCGGGCACAGACATCCAAAAGTGATTGAAGCAATACAAGCTCAACTAGAAAAACACTTGCATGTAATGGTGTATGGTGAATACATCCAAGATGCTCAATTAGCTTTAGCTGAAAACCTTGCTTCTATCCTACCCGAAAATCTAAACTGCTCCTACATTGTTAATTCTGGTACAGAAGCCAACGAAGCAGCCATTAAACTGGCAAAGCGTTACACCGCTAGACAAGAAATAATTTCTTGCAAAAACTCTTACCACGGAAGTACACACGGAAGTTTAAGTGTAACTGGTAACGAAGAAAAGAAATCTAGCTTTAAACCTTTATTGCCAAATATCCAATTCATTGAGTTTAATAATATTGAATTATTAGATCTTATTACTAAATAATCTGCTTGTGTGATTATAGAAACGATACAAGGAGATGCTGGGCTGATTAAACCTACACAGGAGTTTATTACCGCCTTAAGAGAAAAATGTACTGAAACTGGTGCTTTATTAATTTTTGATGAAGTACAAGTTGGTATGGGAAGAACAGGTAAAATGTTCGCCTTTGAGCATTACAATGTAATACCTGATATTTTAACATTAGGAAAAGCCTTGGGTGGTGGTATGCCTATTGGAGCTTTTATTGCCTCTACAGATATTATGCATAGCCTAACCCACAATCCTATGCTCGGACATATTACTACTTTTGGTGGGCATCCAATTAATTGTGCTGCAGCCAATGCATGTATTAATGTGTTAAAAGAAGAAGACTGGATAGCTGAAGCAGAACAAAAAGGACAACTGTTACAAGATATCTTAACTCAGTCTTCTGAGATAACAGCAATACGTAGAGCAGGTTTATTTTTAGCAATAGAATTAGCGTCTGAAGAAAAAGTAGCGCAAGTAGTAAAAAACTGCTTAGAAAAAGGATTGATAGGTTTTTGGTTCTTATCTACTCCAACTGCTTTTAGGCTCTCTCCTCCACTCTCTATCACAAAAGAAGAAATTAAAGAAGCTGGGGAGATTATTTTGGATTCGTTTGAATGATTGTCATATAACTTACCTTATGTAAAGGTCTGTTGTATCCTATAACTGGCATTATGTGTAATCAACTCGCTTATGTACTAATATCAAATCAATAGAAATAAAATGCCCCTTGACCTTTAAAGCTGTAAATTTGTAAGTCTAAGAGAACTGTATCCCCGCTATCTATGGCGAATGTGCCAGTGTATTCTTGGGTTAAACCATCTTTATAATAATATCGTTCATGAAAGAGTTGTTGGTTTCCCCAATACCCCTGAATCCTAACTTGTCCACCCCATTTATATGTGCCAAAATGAAAAGGATAGTTAATAGATAACCTCCAATTAACTGTCGATCTTTTAGCTATGTAATAGACACTGACATTGTTTTTACCTCCTTCACCACTAAATTCTACAAGTGAGTCATTAGTTACAGTAATAATTGGATAAGTACAACTTGCTCTATCTCCTCCACTATCCCCCATATTCGTACTACTGTCATAGTTATCAGCATTTAAATCATTACACCCATAATCCTTTGAACAGGAAAACAAGAATAAACTAATGAATATGATGATTAAGTATTTCACAGAATAAAAATACTAAAAGTTGGAGAATTGTAACCTATAATCTGTCATTACCTCCAAAGTCAAATATCTTACAATAAAAGCAACCGATAATTCAATATCACACCTACTTTTTCCTTTCTTTGCAAAATGGAGTTAAAATCAATCGTAATTAATAAAGGAAAAGAACAAGCAATAGAAAGAAAACACCCTTGGATATTTTCTGGTGCAATAAATAGAATAATTAGTGATACCGGTGGTGCTCCTGAAAATGGAGAATTGGTTGAAGTTGTTGATTATAAAAATAACTTTTTAGCATTGGGTTATTTCAGTGATGGCACTATTGCTGTTCGAATTATTTCTTTTGAACAAGTAGAAATCAATCAGAAATTTTGGAACCAAAAAATTCAGTCAGCTTATAATTTGAGAGAGAAACTTGGTTTAACCAACTCCTCTTCTACCAACATTTATCGTTTAATGCATGCCGAAGGCGATGGAGTTTCTGGACTAATTATCGATTTTTATAACGGAACAGCAATTATACAAGCTCACTCTATTGGAGTTTATAACGTAATGGATAAAATAAGTAAAGCATTACAAAATGTTTATAAAGAGAAATTAATTGCCATTTACAATAAAAGTGCTGAAAGCATTTCTAAACAAACCAATCAAGAAGTTGAAAACGATTACATCTACCAAAACGGAGAACCAAATTTAATTGGTTTAGAAAATGACTACCAATTTAATTTAGATTGGATTAATGGTCAGAAAACAGGTTTCTTTTTGGATCAACGAGAAAGCAGGAAATTAATCGCTAATTATAGTAAAGGCAAAAAAGTATTGAACACTTTCTGTTATTCTGGTGGGTTTTCAGTGTATGCTTTAAAAGCTGGAGCAACAGAGGTTCATTCTGTTGATAGTTCTCAAAAAGCAATTGATTTAACTGACGCTAACATCAAACTAAATAAATTAAAAAAACATAAATCATTTAACTCTGACACCTTAGATTATTTAAAAGAAAACACCATTGATTATGATGTAATCATACTGGACCCTCCTGCGTATGCAAAAAACCAAAAAGCAAAGCACAATGCTGTACAAGGCTATAAAAGGTTAAATCAAATGGCTTTAAAGCAAATAAAGTCTGGCGGAATTCTATTTACATTTTCGTGCTCACAAGTAATAAATCGTAAATTGTTTTATGATACAATTGTTGCTGCTGCAATTGAAGTAGGAAGAAATATTCGTGTATTGCACCACCTCTCTCAACCTGCTGATCATCCCGTAAACATTTATCATCCTGAAGGAGAATATTTAAAAGGATTGGTTTTATATGTTGAATAAATAAAATCCGACTATTCTCGTTTATATTATTGGTATTATTGTTGAACGAAATTATCGCATGAAAAAAATAGCCTTCATTTTATTGATTGTTTTACTTCCTCTGATAGGAAGTTCACAAAATTTTGGAGCTGGAGTTTCTGCGCTCTATAATATTCAATCAGAAAGCTTTGGTGCTGGAGCACGTGTCAGTATTTTTCCTAATCGAACAATCAGTTACGTTCCTCAAGCTTCCTATTATTTTATTGGACCTGTATCTGAATACACTATTGGACTAAGTATAGAGCTTAAAGTGCTAAGACTAAACACTTTTACATTTTATTTGTTGGGACATGGAGGATATAATAATTGGCAAAATGCTACTTCCTCTGGTTTAGAAGGTGCCACTCCTACCAATTGGAATTTAGAAGGTGGTGTAGGCGTTACAACCAATAAGTGCTTACGGCCGTTTTTAGAATATCGATACAATATTAAATTTCAAGAAACTCATTTACAGTTAGGATTATTGTATATATTTGGCTGTAAAGGAGATAGAATGGGTTATAGAAACGCAAAAAAAGTTAGAAAATCTGTTGTTTGCCCTGCATACAAATAAACTATATAATTATGATGAAACTAAAAACCGCTACATTACTAATTGCTACAGCTATTTTAACCATTACAGTTGTTAACACAAGTTGTAAAAAAGATAGGATTGAAGCTCCTGAAGAAGAAACTTTAAATGAATACAACTCTGTTAACGAGTATTTAGATACGAAGAAACAAGATGAACAAGACTTTGAAATTACTGGTCCAAGTAATGATACGCTTACCGGCAATCAAGGGACAAGAATCTATGGGGGTAAAAACTGCTTAGAGGATGCTAACGGTGATACTATTGATTATCCATTCTTTATCCATTTAGTGGAGCTATATACTCCAAAGGATATGATTTACTACCAAATGCCAACTGTTGCAAGTGGTAATATTTTAGAAACAGATGGTGAAATTAGAATTAGAGCAACTAAAAACGGTCAAGATTTATTTTTGAGTTGTCCTTATGGTTTTGAAATGCCAAATGCTTCACCTAATAGTAACATGACTATTTTTACTGGTGCAGATAATGGAAGTTTTGTAGATTGGTCAAATACTGGAACACCATTCTCTTTAACTAGTTATGGTTATTTAGGTTCTACAAGTTCATTTGGTTGGTTAAATGCAGATATTCAAGTTGGAACTGGTAGTGGCAATACACTTACATTCACTTCTCAAGTAGATGATTTAACTAACGTTGGTATATTTATTTACATCCCAGCATCACGAACTGTAATGCAAGTTTATAACATGTCATCTGGTTTAATACCAAATGGATCAAGTATTAAAATTGTAATGATGGCCATAGACGGAAGTGGACAACTCTTTAGTTATACTGAAAGCAGAACAGTTAACAATAGTGCTACAATAGATATTAGCTTGAGTTCAACAACAGATGCGGCTCTTACAACTCATTTAAACGGCTTATAAGAGATTAACAATTTCATCTTAATAACTTACTTTAATGAAAGTAGGTATTGCACCACAAGACTGTAGTTTTATGGTGTAATCATTAAGATTGCTGATTTTTAGTTCGAAAAGGTAGGAGCATTTATGTTTCTACCTTTTTTTATTGATTAAAAAAAATCCTGCCATACAGCAGGATTGATTTTTATTTCATGAAATATTTTAAACCTAGTTTCCGAAAACTTTCTTCAATAAATCTGTTACTCTAGCCATTGGATCGTTGCTTATTAAAAGCTCCTCTTTAGCTACTTGAATAAACAAGCCGTTTAACGCTTTATTGGTAACGTACTCTTCTAAATTTGGATTAATCTTAGTTACAAAAGGAATCTTATTATAGGTTCCAAAAACTGTTTTCCAATGTTTTGTTGCTCCAACTTTATCTAATGATGCTTTTATTATGGGGTTAAACTTTTTAGCTAATTCGGCACGAGTTGCTTTACTTAAATAGTTAGTTGCAGCATCTTCTTCTCCTTTTAAAATACTCATAGCATCAGTTAGCGTCATGCCTTTAATTGCTGCAACAAAAATATCTTTAGCACCTTCAGCAGCATCTTCGGCAGCACGATTCATACTCTCAATAGCTTCGTCAACCTTTTTACCTTGCCCTAAACTTCTCAGTTTATCCTCTACCTTTTTAGCTTCTGCTGGCATAGGTATTTTAATTTGAGGGTCCTTTAAATAACCATCTTTCTTGTTTAGCTGTGTAACTCCTTTTTTAACTCCTTGATTAAGTGCTTCCTTCAATCCTCTCCCTATTTCATCTTCACTTAAAATATCTGAAGAAGGTAGTTCTGTTGGGATTTCTATTTTATCTAACTCTTTTTGAGCATCCTTTTTTAGTTTTTTCCAAAATTGAGCTGAAACATCAGTTGTTGCAAATAACATTAAGCCCAGAACTATATATATCACTTTTTTCATAATCAATTGTATTTTATTTTGTTTGGGTATTTTCAACTATAATGCCAAAACACCATTATTCTATATATTTTTAACAAAACATAATATTATGCAACTTAATTGTGTTTTTTTCTATCTTTAGCACTCAAATTTAAAATTTAACGTATGGCATTCCCTTCAGATATAGAAATAGCGCAAGCAAATAAAATGGAGCATATAAAAGATATTGCTTCTAAAATTAGTTTAGTTGAGGATAACTTAGAGATGTATGGTAAGTATAAAGCTAAATTACCAATCAGTTTAATTGATGAAAATAAAGTAGCTCAAAACAACTTAGTGTTGGTTACAGCACTTACGCCAACTCCTGCAGGAGAAGGGAAAACAACGACATCTATTGGATTAACTGAAGGTCTAAATAAAATTGGGAAACAAGCAACAGTTGTTTTAAGAGAGCCTTCATTAGGCCCTGTTTTTGGTATTAAAGGTGGTGCTGCTGGTGGTGGTTATGCTCAAGTAGTTCCTATGGAAGATATAAACCTTCATTTTACAGGTGATTTTTCTGCCATAGAAAAAGCAAACAATTTATTATCTGCGCTGTTAGATAATAATTTACAATCAAAAACCAAGAATCTTGACATAGACCCTAGAACTATAGCATGGAAAAGAGTAATGGACATGAATGATAGAGCTTTACGAGATATCACGATAGGATTAGGCGGCACATTGAATGGTATTCCTCGCCAAGATGGATTTAACATTACTCCAGCTTCTGAGGTAATGGCTATTTTGTGTATGGCTAAAGATTTTGCAGATTTAAAAAACAGATTAGGCAAAATATATTTGGGTATGACCTTTAAAAAGAAGCCTATTTATGCTAAAGATTTAAAAGCAGAAAATGCTATGGCCATCTTATTAAAAGATGCTATTAACCCTAATTTAGTTCAAACATTAGAAGGAAATCCAGCAATTATTCATGGAGGACCATTTGCAAATATTGCACAAGGAACAAATACAACATTGGCTACAAAAATGGGCTTAACGCTTTCTAATTATGTAATTACTGAAGCTGGTTTTGGTGCTGATTTAGGTGCTGAGAAATTTTTAAATATTAAATGTGTTGC
>JAESUI010000166.1 GCA_016763135.1 Flavobacteriales bacterium | reverse complement strand
CTTTTCATTTTGTTTAGCAGCAAGGTATACATCTCCCATAGTATCCCAAACATTACGATCATCAGGAAATAATTGGGTATTGAGTTCTGTAATGATAATAGCATAATTAATTTTGTTATTTCTTAAATAAATCCCACTTAAACGGTTTAAATAAGCTGGATTATTCAACTTATCTCTAAATTCGTGCTTTAATTCTTCCCCAAAAAAAGTCAGGTCTCCCGCGTAGTTTTCGGAAAACTTTAACAACTCACTAACGTTACTTTTTGAGATAGGTTCAGTTTTATAGCCCTCATCAAAAAGCATCTTTTCTAATTCAAACGGTATTCTTGAAGATTCGCGAGTTGACGAGTTGGTTGAAAATAGAATAACGGCATCTTCTTCAGGAAACCATATAAACTCATAATAAGAAACACCATTAAAACCATTATGAGTAATTATTTTAGTACCTCTATCTGACTGAAACGTTACCCAGCCATAGCCATAATAGCTCGATTCACCTTCATATTCGAGAATGTGAGGTGCTGTTAATTTTTCTATAGATTGTTTATTTAATACTGTGTTATTTTTCAACGCTAGATACCATTTATACATATCTTCTTGAGTAGAATTTATTCCTCCATTTGCCTTCAATGGCCATGCAATTTTGCCATCCTGTTTGTATTTTGCGATGTGATTACCTTTGTTGATGACATTATACAAATATTCATTTGCGACCGACTTATTATCCCATTTTGGCAATAAATAGCCTGTCTGATTCATTCCGCTTAGGTCAAACAGTTTTTCATTTAGGTAGGTTTCATAACTTCTCCCTGAAACTAGTTCAATAATTCGCCCAAGAATACTATAGCCCGAATTGGAATATGCATATTTTTCGCCAGGTTGAAATAACAGTTCGGCATCAAATAATTTTTTAAAAAAGTCATCTTGAGGGATATGTCAAAATCTCCATTTCCAATACTATGGTCAAAACCAGCTGAATGCGAGAGTAATTGATGAATAGTAATTCTTCTTTTGTCTAAAGGGACATCCTTAAAATACATACCTAAAGAGTCGGTTAACTTTAATTTTCCGTCTTCCATTAGTTTTAGCACAGCAGTTGCCGTAAATTGTTTGGTTACTGAACAGATATCAAAAACTGTTTCAGGTGTGTTTGGAATAGAATCTTCTTTGTCTGCTAATCCAAAACCTTTATTTAAAATGATACTATCATTTTTAACAATCAATACCGAACCGTTGAAACCATTAGATTGGCAGGCTTCTAAATAGTTGTTTATCCGTGAGTCTTGTACGACTGATGTTGCATCATTATTTTGTCTATAGTTGCAAGAAATAAAGACAACTACAACTAATAATAAAATAAATGAATTAAGATTTCGCATTTTCATTTTTTGTTTTAATTATTGCCAACAACCGGATAAAGAAGACTAGTGTTCTTTATCCGAATTATAGGTTTAGCTATCAGATATAAAAAATAAAGAATTGGCTTTAAACCCTTATTGTAATTGGGATTCAACTCTTATATTAAATGATATTCGTAGATTAAACGTTTATTATACGTATAATTAATTATTTAATCTCAACCCCCAAATTAAAAAAGGTAAAGGCCCAAATATCAACCCATTCATCGATGAGCTTGTTTTATCAAATTACTTGAGTTTTATGCTCAAACTTATAACCATTTTCGGCTAATTCAGCCAATACTGGTTGGTATATCTCTTCTGTTATTGGCTTTAAAACACCTTTTGACCGTATGGCTCCTTCAAGTATTAATTTAGAAGCAATTGCTGCAGGTAGTCCAACTGCTCTCGACATTGCCGAATGCCCAAAAGGCCTTCCTTCTACCATCATAGTTGCGGTTCTTCTTTCTACACGATTATCAAATTCTACAATAGCATCATTATGAACAATAATCATGTCCTTTTCATGGTCTTTATAGAACATTTTTTCTTGCATCAAATCCAATAATATATCAGCGTTACTTCCTTTACTCATGCGAATTTGTTCATCATCAAATAAGCCAAGCCATTCTAATTGTTTAATAATGTCGGATGATGCTTTTAGGTTGAGCTTGTCAGCTACAGCTTGTTTTACATCAGCATTTTCATCAGCACCTATAAGCGATGCAGTAAATTGCTTATAACTTACACCTTGTAAGTCTTTGCTTTCTTTGTCATCTAGTAAATTGAGGTCCTTCATGCTTTGTATAGAGTTACAATAACCTGGGTGTCGCAACAATCCTCTATAAAAATCAGTAACATCATTTAAGCCATAATCTTCAATATAATTAGTACTATCTCTGTTTGGATAAGTTTCAAATGTTGCTAATCCATCAACCTCTACCAACCAACTGTGTTCAAATAAGTCCTCACCCGAGACTTCTATTTTCTTTCCATTTTCTATATATACAGCTGGAGTTTGAGCAGCAGTTAATAACCCACGAGGGCTCCAAGAGAATTTATAACCATAAGGATTATTATTGTGCTCAAATGAAGGGATACCCGAACCGTATGATTTGAAAGATTTTATTTTTCCACCTTCCGAATTTACTTGGTTTATCATACTCATGGCTCCCATGTGATCCATTCCAGGGTCTTCACCAATTTCGTTTAATATAATAATGCCTGCCTTTTTTGCTTCATCATTCAACGCATGCATCTCTGGACTGATATAAGAAGTCGTAACCATATTAACCCCATGTTTTAAACATGCTTTTGCTACAGTAACATGCATGCTCGGAGGTATCATACTCACTACTAAATCAACATCTTTTACCATACTATCTAACTCATCGTAAGGAGGTGTTGCATTCCAAAGTACTCTTTTACCAAGTGCTCTTCCTGCAATAATTAACCCCGAGTGGTTGTTATCTCTACTTGCAACAAGCACTTCATATTTACATTTATCAATAAAATAATCTACTAATGGTTTAACAACATAACCAGTTCCTAATACTAATACTCTTTTCATAACTATTATATACTTAATGATTTATCAATTAACACCTATAATTTAGGCTTTAACATATTCAAACTATTTAATCTCAACTCCCAAATTAAAAAAGGTAAATGCCCAAACATCAGCCCATTCGTCTATTAACTTGTTTTTAGGTTTTCCTGATCCGTGCCCTGCTTTAGCTTCTATTCTGATTAACATTGGGTGCTTACTCGTGTTTTGTTTTTGCAATTCTGCAGCAAACTTAAATGAGTGTGCTGGTACAACTCTATCATCATGGTCAGCAGTCATTATCATAGTTGCTGGGTAATCCACTGGTTTCACATTGTGTAGTGGAGAGAAGGTAATTAAGTTTTTAAAGTCTTCTTCATTATCGCTAGAACCATACTCTGTTGCCCAAGCCCAACCTATGGTAAACTTGTGGTAACGTAACATGTCTAACACGCCAACTCCTGGCAAAGCCACTGCTGCTAAGTTCGGTTCTTGAGTCATAACTGCTCCAACCAACAAACCACCATTAGAACGACCGTGTATGGCAAGCTTCTCGGTAGAAGTATACTTGTTGTCTTTTAAGTAATTACCTGCTGCAATAAAATCGTTAAACACGTTTTGTTTGTTGTTTAACATCCCTGCTTTATGCCAAGCTTCTCCGTATTCATTTCCTCCTCTTAAAGTAACAACAGCATAAATACCACCGTTTTGCATAAATACAGCATTGGTAACACTGAATGAAGGCTTGATGCTAATCTGGAATCCTCCATAACCATACAGCAATGTAGGGTTAGTGCCATCCATTTTCAATCCTTTTTTGTGGGTAATAAACATTGGTATGCTTTCTCCATCTTTACTTTTAAAACGAACTTGCTCGGTTACATAATCATCTGGGTTAAAGTTGATGGCTGGTTTAAAGTACAACTCAGAGCTTAAATCGTCCGTATTTATTTTATAGCTACTACGTGGAGTAGTAAAAGAGGTAAACGAATAATATCCTGTATTTTCTCCTTTATCGCCACTAATACCTGAGCATATTCCAATACCAGGTAGCTCTAAGTCTTTAATGTATTTCCCATCCATTGTCAAGATTTCAATTTTGCTCTGAACATCTTTTAAATACTTAGCAAACATTTTATCGCCAACAATACTTACGTTTTCTAATACAAAATCCTTTTCAGTAATAAAGTCTGTCCAATCTTCTTGGTTCGGCTTGTCCATTGAAGTTTGAACCACTCTTTTGTTGGGTGCATTGTAATTGGTAAAAATCAATAGTGTTTCACCAATGTTATCCATTACATAGCTATCGCTTTTAAAATCGCCAACAAAGGTTACAAACTTACTGTCTGATTTTGTTAAGTCTTTAATGTGCATAGAATTTCCGCTTGTTCCTTCAGAAGCTGTTATTACTAAGAAATGATCGTCTTCAGTGGTATAGCCATGGTGATTCCTTAACGGATGCTCAGAATCTTCAAAAATTAATTGATCAGTGCTTTGCTTAGTTCCAATGGTGTGATAAAATACTTTGTGATATTCATTTTTATTAGAGAATTCTTTTCCTTTTTCAGGAGCATCATAACCACTATAATAAAAGCCATTGTTATGCCATGATATTCCAGAAAACTTAGACCACAACACTTTATCGGATAACATTTCTTTGGTGTTTAGATCCATTACCACAATTTCTTTCCAATCAGAACCCGACTCTGAAATTGTATAAGCCATTAGTTGATGATCTTTAGAAACACTCAATCCTCCTATAGATGTAGTTCCATCTTCTGACATTGTATTTGGATCCAATAAAACTTCTTCAGCTCCATCTTCACCATCCTTGATGTAATAAACCGATTGGTTTTGTTTTCCATTGTTTTTAGAATAAATGTAAAAATCACCATGCTTTGAAGGAGTGCTTTTTGTTTCGTAATCCCAAAGACTAGTTAATTGTTCTTTTAGCTTATCTCTAAAAGGGATTTTAGATAGATAAGTATTGGTTACAGCATTCTGTGCAGTTACCCAAGCACCAGTTTCAGCAGAAGTATCATCTTCTAACCATCTATATGGATCAGCTATTTGAGTTCCAAAATAATCGTCAACAACAGTAGTGTCTTGTCTTGTGTCAGGGTAATTATAATTAATAGCTTCTTCTTGTTTGTCTGAAGAGCAGCTAAAAATTAGTAATGCCGTAGCAATTATAAGGAAGTTATATTTCATGATAAGTGTTTTAAAATAGGAGGTAAATGTAATTAAAATCTGTGTTGCAAATAGATTTATATGCTCTTGTCGGTTATTCTATGGAGAATGCATTTTTAGTTAGTACATATAATTTTGTGTAGCTTTAAACGTTGATGCCACATTGATGAAATACATTTACTTAACATATTTTTTAATATTTACTTCTGTAGTTTATTCTCAGGAGGATTCTGTTCAGGTTGAAGAAAAGAAAGCAAGTTTTGGAATAAGTCTTTCACCTAACTATTCATATCGCAATCAGGTAGATGAAATTGAATATATATATGATGATATTGCATATTTGGGCAAAGACAATGAGGTTGGACAATTCGGGCACACAATGAAT
>JAESUI010000165.1 GCA_016763135.1 Flavobacteriales bacterium | reverse complement strand
TAAGTTGCTGATACAATTAGGATATTCATATTTAAAAAAGTTATATGTGGTGAGCAGCGAGTGATGGGGCATTTACACAACCCATTCCTCAAAACACATCACTAATTAGTAGAATGATGGTTCAACTTCCCTTTCGATAAAGTTAATCCCATAATTTTCTAATTCATCTAAGATGGGATTATAAATTTCTTTTACAATTGGAACATGAACACCTGGGGTAGAAATAGTTCCATTCAATATCATTTTAACAGATATTGCGAGAGGTAGCCCTACCGTTTTTGCCATTGCAGTATATTTTTGGTCGTCACCTTTAACTACCATAGAAGAGTGTAATTCTTTATCTTCTCCATTTAATTTATATCGGAATCTGTGCCACATTAGAATCATATCTTTATCATCATCTTCTAATGTCCATTTTTGCTCTAAAATATGTTGTAAAATTTGAGCAGGAGTAGCATCTTTTAATCCAATTTTTGTTTCATCAAATATTCCTAGCCAAACAAATTTTTCAAATATCTCTACATCGTCTTGTCTGATGTTAAAGTAATGTTTGAATTTTAATTCAACTGAATCATGCGGATTATATGGGAGAAATGAATTAATAAATTGACGATTCGTCATGTTTTCTGAATCTTCCATCACATAGGTATCATCCGTTACTCCCATTTTTACAAAATAATGCCAAGCTTTACAAAAACCTGGTTTTCTTAATGTACCACGGTACATGGTAGGAATGTCTTCTAGGCCATAAATTTCTCTGTATTGTAAAGAGTCTCTATTGGCATAACCTTCAAACTTTCCGTAACCATCAATCTCAATAATTTCTGTCCTTCTAAATAGTTTGTGATATGGAATGTACTTATACCTTTTGTTTTGGATAAACTTACATGTTCCTTGTCCGGCTAGTACCACATTTCTTGGGTCCCAAGTAAATTTGTATCCCCAAGGATTATTATCACTTTCTGGAGCAACTAAGCCACCTGTAAAGGTTTCAAAAACTTCAAGGTCTCCACCCTTTTCTCTAATATCATCAATAACTCTCATTGCTGATAAATGGTCTATGCCTGGATCAACACCAATCTCATTCATCATTACAATTCCGGCCGCTTTTGCTTCACTATCTAAAGCTTTCATTTCTTCAGAAACATAAGAAGCTGTTGCCAAATGTTTTTTATACTTGATGCAATCATTTGCAACTGACATATGTAAATGTGCTGGAAGCATAGAAATGATTAAATCATTTTCATCAATTAATCGTTCACGCTCTTCATCATTGTTTACATCAAAAGCAATTGCTTTTGCATTTTTATGGTTGTCTGCAGACTCACTTGCCAAATCTTTAGATTGATCGGCAATGGTTAAAAACCAATTCTCCTTTTCAGCATTAAACAATAGGTATTGAACTAATGAAGATGTTGATCTTCCCGCACCAATTAAAAGTATTTTTTTCATATTATTTTTCATTCTATCAAGAGGTTCGAATTTCGTTATTTATTTAGGCTTTCCTAATTATTTTTAGCGAATTTTACTAACAAATTAAGTTTATAAACAGAGATTAGACCAATGGGTAAAAATATATTGATTAAAGCTGGAATTTTAGGGATGATTGCAGTTCTTGGTGGTGCTTTTGGAGCACATGCTTTAAAAGAAGTTTTAACTTTAGAACAATTAACGAGTTTTCAAACGGGAGTTCGGTATCAAATGATACATGCAGTTGTATTATTGTTCCTATTTATTTTAATAAATAAGTTTGAATCGAAACAATTTAAAATTGCTGCTAATCTTATTTTTTTTGGAGTAATTCTGTTTTCTGGTTCAATCTATATTCTTACTTTAAAAAATATTATTGGCTTAGAAATATTAAAATTTGCAGGGCCAATAACTCCAATAGGTGGGTTACTTATTATTAGTGGTTGGGTCTTTATTATTATTGGAGGAATGAAGTTGAAATTGGATTAATCAAAATAACCCTTTTGCCACAAAGCAGCAATATCCATTGTTATAGCTACTGAATAATGAATGGCTACGCCCAGCCAAATAGAACGGCTTTTTAAGCTTAAAGCTCCTAAAATTATTCCTGCAAAAATAGCTCCTATGGTTTCGGGCATTGGTTTTTGAAAATGAATCATCATGTATGGAATCATCATTATCCATACAGAATAACAACCAAATCGTTTTTTAATTCCATGTAGCATAAACCCTCTAAAAAAGAATTCCAAAGCAAAAAATTGAGAGAGGTAAAGGCATTGCCAAATAATAAAATTAGGCCATAAGCTTTCTCCTCTTGGATCGTAAAAAGGATATTTATGTTGGAAACTATCTGTTGTAGAAACTAATAATATCAGAGGAACCATAAACAAAAAGAACAAGATGTAAATCTTGTAATTTGTAAAAAAACCTTTTGGAGATAGGCCATAATCTTTCAATTTATCTTTTAAAAATACCTTAATAATAAAAAGCGGAATGATAAAATAGAAAGTAAATAAAACCGTTACCCAATAAGCCAATTGAAACAGTCTATTATTGGGGAAATAGGTTTGAAGTGAGTTTAGCCAATCAGCTAATCCACTTAATTTAATACTTGTTAAAAATGAGGTTAGAAACTGGAAGTTTCCAAAATATTGGATAAACACCAAAGAAAAAGCAACAACAAAAAGTATGGTAATTACCTTTTTGTCTAATTGAGGTGTGCTAGCCTTCTCAGCTTCTACTTCGTTAAAAGTATTTACAAAAATGGTATTCCAAATATTGCGTAACATTAGCTGGTATGATCAATAGTAATTAGCCAATTTCCATTAATTTTTTTCCAATACAAAGTAAAATATCCATTAGGATTATCACTTTCTCTAATTAAACTCCATTTACCTAATATGTAAGCAGCATCTACATTTATTTCAAGTTTGAGTACTTCAAACTCTAGTTTACCCATTGTAGCTTTATCAGGGTACGATTTTTGTAATTATCTAATGTTGTTTGCCAACCATATTTAATGCCATTTTTACCAACAAACATTAATGAATCTGATTGCCAATAACCTTGCATAAAAGTATCAATATCGCCATTGCTCCATGCTTTTTCTTGCATGTCCATTACAGCTAAAATTTTTTCTTCTTCATTTGAATTATTACTGCAAGCCATTACTGAAACTATTATTATTGATGTGATGATTTGTTTCATTGAGTGTAAATAAAAATCCCGTTCCGAGAACTATCGGAACGGGATTAAAAATAACATTTATTTTACGTTATCTAACCACTAATTTTTTAGTTACTTTATTATTATTTGAAATTATAGTTATTAGATAGAATCCAGAATCTAATTTCTGATTAAATCTAAGAGTACCACTATATGTTTCATAATCACTATCTATTGGTTGATTTAGAATTGTTTTCCCGAAAATATCAGTCACTATAATTTCCGAATTAGCTGATAAGCCTTGTAATTCCAGATAAACAAATTCTCCTTGATTAGGGTTAGGGTACATTTTCATTTCAAGTTTGGTGTTAATATTTGAAATATTTGGTTCTTCATCTTCTGGAAATATTCCTATTCTTGCACTAGCAGGTGTTGTAATTTGGCAAGTTGCTCCATAAGAAGTGTATATACCACCAATTTTAGCTCTAATTCTTACATCATAAGTTGTACTTAATTGTATTCCAGGAACTTTGTCTACCCATACATATCTCCAGCTTTTAGGTCTAGTGTATGTCTGAGTATATCCTAATCCAACATTAGAAAATTCATACTCATATTCTGTAGCTCCTGCAACGTATTCACACAATATAAAACTAGAATAACTAGGCATTATGACACCACAATCAGCTGGTCGAAGATGAGTAGTTATTGAAGAAGCAGGGGTTGTGATTTGACATACAACACCATAGTTTGACCAAATACCACCTTTTTTTGCTCTAATCCTAACATCATAAGTGGTATTGTTTTGTATTCCAGGTACTTTATCAACATAAACGTACCTGTATGCTTTTGGTCTTGTGAAAGTTTGATTGTAGCCCAATCCGGTATTAGAAAATTCATATTCATATTCTGTAGCACCAGGATAATTGTCAGCACATACCCAATATAAGTAATTTGTCATCGTTATTCCGCAATCAATTGATCTGAGTTGTGTTACACCACAACTATTAACAGTAATATAACCAACTTTAGTTTCTATGTCACTACCACTTGCATTTGTGGCAGTTAAAATTACTTGATAAGTTCCTGCTGTATTATAAGTTATCGTAGGGTTTTGAGAGGTAGAAGAAGTTGGGGAACCACCTGTAAATGTCCAACTCCAAGATGTTGGAGTATTAGTACTTAAGTCAGTAAATGATACAGTGCTTCCTTCACACAATGCTTGGGGGTTACCACTAAAACCTGCTACAGGAGCTAATCCACAAGAATTAATAGTCACAAATTCATTACTACTTCCTCCATTTCCACAACTATTATTAGGGGTAACAGATACATTTCCACTTGTATTTCCAAAATCGATGGTAATACTTGTTCCCGTACCATTTATAGTAGCTCCAGGAGGTGCACTCCAAACATATCCAGTTGCACCACTTACAGCAGAAATAGAGTAAGGAACTCCCGTTTCATTTTCACATTCTGTAGTAGAACCTGCTATTGCTCCTGCAGCACTTGGAACATCATTTACTGTAACAGTTACAGAGGTACAAGATCCAGGGGTAACACAACCTCCTTCACCTCTAACATAATAGGTGATTGTATTTGTTGGAGAAACATTAATACTTGTTCCACTGCCTACACTTGTACCACCACAACTAACAGTATACCATTGCCAATCGATGGCGTCATTAAGGTTTCCTGAAGCAATACTTAGCGTAGTATTGTTTCCATTACAAATTGTTGTTGTTCCTGATATTGTTGGAACATCAGGGTCCGTACAAAGAACTAAAGGATTAATGTAAACCCCGTAATCTTCTATATCTCCAACAAATGTTTGATTACAAACAGAACCAACTCCATTAGCATCAGCGTGAACCCTCATTCTTAATACTTTACTCATTGTTGCTGTACCAGGGATAAGAATAGATTCTGTAAAAGTTTGATTTCCACCCCCTGAAGCTAAAGTTTTAGACATAATTAATTCACCAGCACTAAATGTTCCATCATCATTATAATCAATATAAACTTCAACATCTTCAGAATAAGTGTTGTTGGTATATAGTGTAACGGATAAATTGTATGAACTTCCTTCTGTTACTGATGTGGCATAAGTACAAGAGTAGTCTGCATAAACCCCATTAGACCCTGAAGAAGTAGTATTGTTAATGGTTTCAAAAGTGACATTAGATAATGTGTATCCATAATTCCCCGGTCCATTTTGGCTTCCAGGAGTACATGCAGCTGTTGGAGTTCCTGCAGCAACAGAAACATAACTGGTTTTTGTTA
>JAESUI010000164.1 GCA_016763135.1 Flavobacteriales bacterium | reverse complement strand
GCAGATTTATCTTCTTCAGATAATTCTTCCATTCCAAGAATAGCAATAATATCCTGTAATTCTTTATAACGTTGCAACAACTCTTTTACACGTTGTGCGCAATCATAATGCTCATTTCCTAAAATATCCGCTGTTAAAATTCTTGAAGTAGAATCCAAAGGATCCACTGCCGGATAAATACCTAACTCAGCAATCTTTCTTGAAAGTACTGTAGTGGCATCTAAGTGAGCAAATGTTGTTGCTGGTGCAGGATCTGTTAAATCATCCGCAGGCACATAAACTGCTTGTACAGATGTAATAGACCCAGCTTTTGTAGATGTAATTCTTTCTTGCATCGCTCCCATCTCAGAGGCTAATGTTGGTTGGTAACCTACTGCTGAAGGCATACGCCCCAATAGTGCAGATACTTCAGAACCAGCTTGCGTAAATCTAAAAATATTATCAATGAAGAATAAAATATCTCTACCTTGTCCATCACCTTCTCCATCTCTAAAATATTCTGCTAATGTTAATCCAGAAAGTGCCACTCTTGCTCTTGCTCCAGGAGGCTCATTCATTTGTCCGAAAACCAATGTTGCCATTGATCCAGATAAACCTTCTTTATCTACTTTAGATAAATCCCATCCACCTTCTTCCATCGATTTTTCAAATGCTTCTCCGTACTTAATAACGCCAGATTCAATCATCTCTCTCAATAAGTCATTCCCTTCTCTCGTTCTTTCTCCAACACCTGCAAATACTGATAAACCTGCGTGACCTTTTGCAATGTTGTTGATTAATTCCATAATCAATACAGTTTTACCAACACCAGCACCACCAAACAAACCAATTTTACCACCTTTAGAATAAGGTTCAATTAAATCAATTACTTTAATACCTGTAAAAAGCACTTCTGCAGAAGTAGTTAATTCCTCAAATTTTGGAGGATCTCTGTGAATTGGGTAACCACCTTCTTTAGAAACTTCTCCTAAACCATCAATAGCATCTCCAACTACATTAAATAATCTTCCTCTAATTTTTTCTCCAATTGGCATTGTAATAGGAGAACCTGTTGCAACAACTTCCATACCCCTACTTAAACCATCACTTGCATCCATTGCAATTGTTCTAATGGTATCCTCTCCAATATGTTGTTGACATTCTAATATTACTTTTTCACCGTTAGCTCTTGTAATTTCTAATGAATCTAGAATATCTGGAAGTTCTCCATTTTCTGTATTAAAACTTACATCGATTACGGGCCCAATTACTTGTGTTATTTTTCCAGTATTACCTGACATTTTGTTGTGTTTTTTAGATTAAACTTACCTGTCTGCTTTTCGGGTGCAAAAATACTAATACTTATCTTGTTTTTAAAATGATTTGTATCATTATTTTTATATAATTTTAATCCTGATATTTGAGCTCCAGAAAAGGATAAAATCAACATTGATTTAAGAGAAATTTAGTGAAAGTATATAAGAGTATTGAAGAATTTAACATTGATGGTGATACAGCGGTAACTATTGGCACTTTTGATGGCGTTCATACAGGTCATAAAGTAATTATTGAACAGCTTAAAAATGCTGCGAAAAAAATTAATGGAGAGAGCGTAATTCTCACCTTTTTTCCTCACCCAAGAATGGTGCTTTATCCTGATGATAATGAGCTTCGATTATTAAACACAATTAATGAGCGTATTGAAATGCTGAAAGATGCTGGAATAGACCATTTAATCATTCATCCTTTTTCTAAAGAATTTTCTCGCTTAAGCTCTACCGAATTTGTAAGGGATATTTTAGTAAATAAATTAAATGTAGCTAAATTAGTTATTGGCTATGACCATCATTTCGGCAGACATAGAGAAGGTTCTTTTAAGCATCTACAAGAATTAGCTCCTCTATATGATTTTAGTGTTGAAGAAATTCCAGCACAAGAAGTGCAACAAGTAAATATTAGTTCAACAAAAATTAGAAAATCTTTGTTAAATGGAGAAATTCATGCAGCCAATAAATTTTTAAGTTATCATTACTTTATTAAAGGTACAGTTGTTGATGGAAATAAAATGGGTAGAACGATAGATTTCCCTACAGCAAACATCAAAATAGATGAATGGTATAAGTTAATACCCGCAAAAGGAGTTTATGCTGTAAAGGTAAAATTAAATAACTCCATTTATGATGGCATGCTTAACATAGGCAACCGTCCAACATTAAATGAAAATGATAATGAAACCATTGAAGTAAATATCTTTAACTTTGATGATGACATATATAATAAAGAAATTCAAATAGAGTTTTATGAGAAGATTAGAAATGAAGAAAAATTTGAAGAACTCTCAGTATTAAAAAAACAACTAGAAATTGATAAACAACAAGTCATACAGATTCTTAATTAGTCTTTCATTAATTGCATTTGCAATTAATGTTAATGCGCAATTATTAGATTCAATAGCCATTGACACTGTCCCTACCTACACACTGCAAAAAGCTTTAAAACAAGATCCTTTAAAAGTATATAAGCTATCATTAAAGAAAATGAAATTAGCTGAGCTTCCATCAGAGATTCTTCAATTTAAAAACTTACAAGTTTTAGATTTGAAAAAAAATAAATTCAAAACCTTTCCTAAAAAAATTGCAACTTTTAACTATTTACAAGAATTAGATATATCCATGAATAAAATTCAGGTTATCACTAAAGAGTTGGGTGAGCTCGTTTATCTTAAAAAACTTATTGCCAACTCAAATAAGATTACTTCCATTCCTCCAGAGATAAAATATTTGAAAAAATTAAAGTTTTTAGACCTTTGGGGTAATGACATTGGTTCGTTACCAACAGAAATAAGCGAATTAGAAAATACTCTTGAAGAAATTGATATGCGTGTTATATTGATGAGTAATGCCGAGCACAAAAAAATAAAAGTATTACTACCAAAAACAAAAATCAGGTTTTCAAAATCTTGTAATTGTGGCTTCTAAAAGTCTACTAGAATACTCACTTAACGAATGTATGTTGTAAAATTTTATTCGATTACAATTGTTTTAACTACTTATATAATTTATTTTTGACTATTAAATGACTAAAAAGTATAACATACTATTTATACTCGCTATCTGCTTGCTTTCAATTTCTGCAAATGGACAAGACAAACTATTGTTTTTAAATGGAAAAACTCTAGAAGGTAAATTAATTGAAAAAACGAATTACGAATTTACATTTAAAAGCAAAAACGACAAACAATTTATTATAGACAAGTATCGTGTATTTTCATACACACAAAACAATAAGGAAAGTATTGTTTATGAATTTGATACGCTTTCTGGTAACTTTTTAAAAGTTCAAGACATGAAAATGTTCGTGTATGGAGAAAGAGATGCTCACCAAACATTCAAACCTCGATTTACAAACATACTAGGCCTTGCTATTGGAGGTGCTGCAGGATTCTTAATGCATAAAGATCAGAGTTTTGTTTACATTCCCGTCCCTTTAGTTTATACAGGTGTAACTTTATTATTCCCTACAAGAGTTAAACAAAAAAAAATAACAGACACTCAATATATAAAAGAAGATGAATACCTAAGAGGTTATGAAAGGATAGCTCGAAGTAAAAGAACTCAAGGAGCATTAAAAACAAGTTTATTGGGTATGGGTGTAGGATTTTTAATTGGTATTCTAGTTAATGGATCATAGAAATAATGAAACCCATTATTTCATTTATTAAACTTCTTATATATTCTAACTCCTTTGTTTCCATTTGTGTTGTTGCATTTACCCATTTAACTTACATCATTTATAATTTGCCTCAAGACAATCTACCAATTGTCCTTTTAATGGTATTTAGTTTTACTTTTTTCACCTACAATGGGCAACGCCTTTTTCGATTAAGAACGAAACTCCAATATTTAGAAAATATAGGAGAAAGACTACAATGGGTAATAAAACATCAAATCTCATTAACTATATTGACAGTTGTATTTGGTTTAATAGGATTAATATGTACTTATTTCATCAATTGGTATTGCTTTATCATCCTCATCCCGATAGGAGGATTATCTGTTTTTTATGTTATTCCCATTATTCCTTTTTATAAAAAAAGCCTCACTTTAAGGGATTTACCTTATTTAAAAATATTTATTATAGCACTCGTTTGGAGTTTAATCATTGTGTGGATTCCATTTGTAGATACTAGATTTCCATTAGGGGAATTAACAATTAAGATTTTATTAATTGCTCTACTTCAAATTTTTTGTTTTGTTATTGCGATTACCTTACCGTTTGACGTAAGAGATATGAAGTTTGATAAACTGGATCAATTAAAAACGATCCCTAGGTTAGCCGGAATTAAAGCCTCTATTATCTTGTCAGTAATATTTCTTTTAGGCTCTATATTTTTATTGTATTCATCACCTATCCCTGTTAACAATAGCAAATTTTATGGCTTTGTAATTGGTCACATTATAACTATGCTAATCATAGCTTTTACCAATGAAAATCGAAAAGAATTATTCTTTGCCGGATTGGTGGAAGGGACAGTACTTATACTGTATACTTGCGTATTTATTGCTGACTATTTTTTCCTCTAATTTTCTTGTACGCTTGTATTGCCAACATCAATAAAACTCCAAACAAAACAATACCAACAACTCCCCACACCCAACTTATAGTGCTTTTTAATACTACTAAAAAGACAATAGCAAATAAAAGCACAGTAGCTATTTCATTAAACATTCTCAACTTAAAAGAGGAGTAAGAAAGTTTATCTTTAAGTAATTGAACAAACATTCTGTGACACATAAAGTGATAAACATACAACGCCACAACAAAAGTTAGTTTAATGTGCATCCATGGCTGACTCATATAATGGCTAAAGTTGGTGGAAAGCAACCATGTGGCAAAAAAAGCAGTTAAAATTGCAGATGGCCATGTAATTCCATACCATAATCTTTTACTCATTAATTTGTACTGTTTCTGTAAAATAGCTTTAGCATTTTCATCTTCTTCTCCAGCTTCTACGTAATAAATAAAGAGTCTAACTATGTAACAAGCCTGCAAACCAAGTAACAACAAAAATGATATGCAATGCTTTTAGATAAGAATATTCCATCGTGCTAAATTATAAAATTATACTCAATAAGTATATATTCTTACTTTTGCAGCTATGTCAAAAAAAGGAGTTTTATTAATTAATTTAGGTACGCCTAATAGTCCTTCCACAAAGGATGTAAGAGTTTACTTAACTGAATTCTTAAATGATCCTTATGTAATTGATATAAATTGGTTTGCTAGAACATTGTTGGTTAACCTAATTATTGTTCCTTTTAGAGCTCCAAAATCTGCAAAAATTTATCAAAAATTATGGACAAAAAATGGTTCTCCTTTACTCTATTACAGCCAAGAAGTTCAAAAAAAACTACAAGCAGAGCTTGTCGATTCTTATGGAATTCATTTAGCCATGCGCTACCAATACCCAAGTATGGATAATGTAATTGCTGAAATGGAAAAAGAAAATTATGATGAATTAACTATTATCCCTTTGTACCCTCAGTATGCTACATCAAGCACCAAAACCAGCATTGAAAAAGCAAAAAAACTATTAAAAAAATGGAAAAAACAACCTACAGTAAGGTTTGTTGAACATTTTTATGATAACACTTCATTTATTGACACCATAATTGAACAGGCAAAACAATTTACCCTAACTGATTATGACCATGTTCTATTTAGCTATCATGGTTTACCTATTAGACAATTACACAAAGTACACCCTGGTAAAACCTGCGAAGAATTAAATTGTAAAACAGAGATAAACGAACAGAACAAGTACTGCTACCAAGCACAGTGTTATGAAACGACTCGCTTAATTGTCAAAAAATTAAACCTAAAAAAAAGTGATTATTCTGTTGGGTTTCAATCACGATTAGATGATAAATGGGTAAAACCTTATGCTGATAAACTAGTGAAGCAACTAGCCGAAGCTGGCAAAAAGAAACTCTTGGTTTTTAGTCCTGCATTTGTAGCCGATTGCTTAGAAACTACCATTGAAATTAGCGATGAGTACCAAGGAATATTTATAGAAAATGGTGGAGAAAAACTTCAATTAGTTCCAAGCTTGAACGACCATCCAAAATGGATAGCAACATTAAAAGCGTTAATTTTAACTAATTAACGATGTTTTTCTTCCTCTCAAAAATATTACTCTTTTTAGCTACACCTATTATTTGGGTTTTTGGTCTATTGGTTTGGGGAATTCTTACTAAAAAACCTATTCGAAAAAAGAGATTATTATGGGCTACTGTTATTGTCTTTTACTTTTTTTCTAATTCTTTTATTACAGATGAATTTGTACGGTTTTACGAAGAACGAAATCAAACTTATTCTGAATTAACGGAGACTTACGATGTAGCAATAGTTTTAGGTGGTTTCTCTGACTATGATGCAACACAAGAATCGATTCAGTTTCATTCTTCTACAGATCG
>JAESUI010000163.1 GCA_016763135.1 Flavobacteriales bacterium | reverse complement strand
GTGTAGTGCAGTGGTAAGCTATACAGCACCAGTTGGAACAGATAATTGCGCAGGAGCTACTACAGCATTAACTGCTGGATTAGCAAGTGGATCAACCTTTCCAGTAGGAACATCAACAGTAACCTATACTGTAACTGATGCAGCTAATAATGTAGATTCATGTTCTTTTACAATAACTGTTGCAGATGCAATAGCTCCCGTAGCATCATGTCAAAATATTACTGCGTATTTAGATAATACAGGTAATATTAGTATTACAGCAGCTAGCATTGATGGCGGATCAACAGATGATTGTGCCATTGATACGTTGATAGCATCTCCTATCCAATTTACATGTAATGATATAGGGGCTAACAATGTTACCTTATATGTGTACGACACCTATGGTAACGTAGATAGTTGTGTGGCTATTGTTACAGTATTTGATACGATAGCTCCAGTAGCGTCTTGTCAAAATATTACTGCATATTTAGACAATACAGGAAATATAACTATTTTAGATAATGATGTTGATGGAGGATCAACAGATGCTTGTGGTATTTCCACTGTAACCGCTTCTCCAACGACATTTACATGTGTTGAAATAGGAGCAAACAATGTTACCTTAATTGTTACTGATAATAATGGTAATGTCGATAGTTGTGTGGCTGTTGTTACAGTATTAGATACATTAGCTCCAACGATTACTTGTCCTTCCGATCAAGATGTGGAAACAGATAATACATGTATTTACATCATTGATGATTATACAGGACTTGCTGTAAATTTATTTGATAATTGCGATGTGAATAATGTCGTTGTAACTCAAAACCCAATAGCTGGATCAACAGTAACGCCTAATAATATTTCTAGTACTGAAGGACAAACAATAGTAACCATTATGGTTCAGGATTTGTCTGGGAATATTGATAGTTGTGACTTTATTGTGAATGTTAAATGTGGGGGAGAATTATCTATTCCAAATGTATTTACTCCTAACGGGGATGGCAAAAATGACCTATGGAATATAGCTGGGTTAGAATCCTACCCAGATATTACGGTAAAAGTATTTAATAGATGGGGAGGTACAATGTTTGAGTCTATTGCTGGATATACAGATCCATGGGATGGAACATATAATGGAGTAGATGCGCCTTCTGCAACTTACTATTACATTATAGTGTTGGGAGATGGAGAAGAAGGAATTTCAGGTACTATTAATATTATAAGATAAAAGAATAACTATGAAAAATATTATAAAATTATTTGTTTTGATTTGTGTTGTGAATACTGTTTCGGCACAGCAAATCCCTCTTACAAGTCAATATATGTTTAATGATTATTTATTAAACCCTGCTGTAGCAGGAACTACGGACTATTTATTCGCAACTTTATCTGCAAGATCGCAATGGACAGGATTAGATGGTGCGCCTGAAACACAATTTTTTAGTATGCATTCTAAACTTGGAGAGAAAATGGGAGTAGGGGGCTATGTTTATAATGATGAAACTGGCCCTATCAGTGAGAGGGGAATTCAACTTTCTTATGCATATCATTTAAAGGTTAGTGATAAATCTAATCTATCTTTTAGTTTAGCTGGAATGTTATTTTTTCATAATATCAATAGAGCATATTTGAAACCAGAAGAAGGAGATGATGCAGCACTTACTCAATTGAAAGTAAATGCTGTTTCACCAGACATCAATTTTGGTGTGCTTTATTATACAGAGAAACTGAAGTTAGGTTTATCCTCACCTCAATTATTGCAAAATAACATTTATGGAGCAACAGAAGGGAGTCAAACTTTAAATCAACTTGCTAGACATTATTATTTGTTTGGCGAATATAAATTCCCTATAAATGATAAGTTTACTGTTGTACCATCAACCTTACTAAAGTATGTTCAAGGTTCACCAATGCAATTTGACCTAAATGTAAGAGCTGTTTATAATAAGAAATACTGGATAGGTGCTTCTTATCGATATGACAATGCGATAGTCGCGCTGATAGGGTTAAGTTATAAGAAGTTTTCTTTTGGGTATTCATATGATTATTCATCAACAGATATAAAAGATTATTCATCTGGAGGTCATGAAATTTTTCTATCCATAAAACTTTTTGAAAAAGAAGAGCAAAAATCGAGAACTCGATTTAATTAATACGAAATACAATAGCAAAAAAAAGTTTGTTTCAATGTTGGAACAAGCTTTTTTTTTGATGAGTAATTAGTGAAGAATAGATTATTCCTA
This sequence comes from Flavobacteriales bacterium, assembly GCA_016763135.1. Classification (GTDB taxonomy): domain Bacteria; phylum Bacteroidota; class Bacteroidia; order Flavobacteriales_E; family Vicingaceae. The sequence continues at coordinate 4,380 of JAESUI010000163.1, read as the reverse complement.
TTATACTCTTAATATTATATCGGTAATAATTTATACCTTTAGTACAGTCGTTTATGTTTTCTGGAAATCTTAATAACAAAATTGAAGAGGCTTTATCTGTACAGCTTAGGTCAACTATTTTAATTTTAAGTGTAAAATCTGTAACTGGAGGGAGTATTAATGATGCCTATTGTTTGGTTACAAATAATGGGAAGTATTTTATCAAGACCAATCAAGCCAATCGCTATCCTAATATGTTTGAGAGAGAGGCGAAAGGATTGGCGTTATTGAAGAATGCAAATACAATACGAATTCCAAAAGTGATTCTTTTTGATGAATTTGAGGCTACTTCTTTCTTGATTTTAGAATACATCGAGAGTACTAATCCTCAACCTGATTTTTGGCAGAACTTTGGAAAAAAATTGGCAGAGTTGCACCAAAATACCAATACCAACTTTGGATTAGATCATAATAATTATATAGGTTCATTGCATCAACAAAATAATCTTCATCCAACTTGGGTAGACTTTTTTATCAATGAGCGATTACAGCCTCAAATTAAACTAGCAAGAGATAACAATGAAGTTGATTCAACAACTATTTTGAAGTTTGAGAATCTTTATAAGAAGTTAGATGAAGTTTTCCCAAAAGAAAAGCCTGCATTGTTACATGGCGATTTATGGAGCGGTAATTTTATGAGTGATGAAAAGGGTGAATCGGTAATTATGGATCCTGCAGTTTATTATGGGTGTCGAGAAATGGACATTGCTATGGCTAGATTGTTTGGAGGTTTTGATGCTGAATTTTACAGTTCTTACAATGAATATTATCCATTAGAAAATGGTTGGGAGCAAAGAATAGATGTTTGCAACTTATATCCATTAATGGTACACGTTAATTTGTTTGGTGGAGGTTATTTAGGACAAGTGAAATCGATTTTATCAAAGTTTTAGTAATTTACCAGAATGGTTTCAATACTGTTATTATCTATCGTTTACAATTATCATAATCCAATATATGCACTTTTTGGTTTTATTTTAATGATAGTAATAATTGTTCTTGCTATTAGGGAAAAGCTACTGAAACCAAAACAATCAAATATAAAAAGCATTTATGAAGATCCAGAAAGTTCATATCTTGAAAAAGATGTTTTAGGGTTAGATAAAACTTATATAAATCATAAAGAGCCTACTTATAAATCTGCAGATAAATCTAAACTCAAATTTATAACGTTCATAGTATTGTTTTTTATCGGCTTATTTTTATTAATAGCTTTTACTCCTATAAGATACCCTGCTTATAAAGGTTCTTCAAGTGGTGGCGTTATCCATCACCCTGATGATAATTTGTCAAATTATTTTCATTATTTGGGGTGGTTTGACTATTACGATTCTCAAGAACCCAAAAAAAAGAATCATTTAGATCCTTTGCTTATTTTTAAATCAAAAAATATTTTTGAAAATGAAGAACAATCGAATGAAAAAGAGGTGAATAAGTGATTTTATCTCAATTTTAATTTGGTTATTTTTGTGTGATTAAAAAATCATTATGAGCGATACTATTAATACAGATAAAGCACCAAAGCCAATGGGCTTATATCCCCATGCACGTAAAGTGGGGAATTTATTGTTTCTATCAGGAGTTGGCCCAAGAGCTGCTGGTTCTGGAAGTGAAGAGGCAAATATTCCAGGGTTGAAATATGATAAAAATGGAAATTATGAGACTTTCGATTTTGAAGCACAGTGTCGTTCAGTTTTTGATAATGTAAAAATCATATTAGAAGAATCAGGTTCTAGCTTTGATAAATTGGTTGATGTAACTACATTTTTAACCGATATGAAACGTGATTTTAAGACTTATAACCGTGTTTATGCAGAGTATTTTAAAGACAATCAGCCATGTAGAACCACAGTTGAGGTAAATGCTTTACCATCGCCTATTTCTATTGAGCTAAAATGTATTGCTACAATTGATTAGCAAACTATAAAATGAATTGAGGAAGCTCTGATAATTCAGGGCTTTTTTTTATTAAATTCGCATCTGTTTAAAATAAAAAATGAGTCAGTACAAAACATACCCAAAGCTTGACCTACCTAATGTCGCAAAAGAAGTATTAGATAAGTGGGAGGCGAACAAAGTATTTGAGAAAAGTATCTCAACAAGAGAGGGAAAACAACCTTTCATATTTTATGAAGGACCACCTTCTGCAAATGGATTGCCTGGTATTCACCATGTGATGGGAAGAGCGATAAAAGATATATTTTGTCGTTACAAGACCTTAAAAGGATTTCAAGTAAAACGTAAAGCTGGTTGGGATACACATGGTTTGCCAGTTGAGTTGAGTGTTGAGAAGAAGCTTGGAATTACAAAAGAAGACATTGGCAAAAAGATTTCTGTTGACGAATACAACAAAGAATGTCGTAAAACAGTAATGCAATACACTGATATTTGGAATGATTTAACCGAGAAAATGGGTTATTGGGTAGATATGGATGACCCATATGTTACTTATGAGAATAAATACATGGAAACTGTTTGGTGGTTGTTAGGTCAGCTATACAAAAAGGATTTAATGTATAAAGGTTATACGATTCAACCTTATTCTCCAGCAGCAGGAACAGGATTAAGTTCACACGAAATTAACCAACCTGGCTGTTATAAAGATGTAAAAGATACTACTGCTGTAGCTCAATTTAAAATTAAAGAGACTAGTAAGTTTGGTCATAGTGTTGAAAATTCGTTTTTTATTGCATGGACAACCACTCCTTGGACTTTATCATCCAATACAGCTTTAGCAGTTGGAAATAAGATTGATTATGTTTTTATAAAAACATACAATCAATACACACATGAACCAATCAATGTAATACTAGCTAAAGCTTTAATTGGGAAACAATTTAGTGGAAAGTATGAGCAAGTTGATAATGAAGATGAATTGAATTATTCGGAAGGTGATAAAAAGATTCCTTTTATAGTTGTTAATGAATTCAAAGGGGCAGATTTAGTTGGAATTGAATACGAACAACTACTACCTTATGCTTTGCCTCATGAAAATGCAGATAAAGCATTTCAAGTAATAGCTGGAGATTTTGTAACCACAGAGGATGGTACAGGTATCGTACACATTGCACCAACATTTGGACAAGACGATTTTCAAGTAGCAAGAGAAGCAGGAATTCCTGCTATGTTAGTGTTGGATGAGAATGGTACTCCAGTTCCCTTGGTAGATTTACAAGGTAGGTTCAGGCCAGAAATGGGAGAGTTTGCAGGGATGTACGTAAAGAATGAATATTACAATGAGGGAGAAGCACCAGAAAAATCTGCTGATGTACAAATAGCCATCAAATTAAAAGAAGAAAATAAAGCATTTAATGTTTCAAAATATGAGCACAGTTATCCACATTGTTGGAGAACTGATAAACCAATATTGTATTATCCACTAGATTCTTGGTTCATAAAATCTACTGCTGTAAAAGACAGAATGATAGCACTGAACAAAACAATTAACTGGAAACCAGAAAGTACAGGTACAGGTCGTTTTGGTAATTGGTTAGAAAACTTAAACGATTGGAATTTATCACGTTCACGTTATTGGGGTATTCCAATTCCTATTTGGAGAACAGAAGAAGGAGATGAAGAAATTTGTATTTCTTCGGTAGAAGAATTAAAATCAGAAATAGAAAAGTCTATTGCTGCAGGATTGATGACTGAAAGTCCTTTAGCTGATTTTATAGTTGGAGATATGAGTAAGGAAAACTATGAGACGTTTGATTTACACAAGAACTATGTGGATGATATTACCCTAGTTTCGGCATCTGGTAAACCAATGAAAAGAGAAGCAGATTTAATTGATGTGTGGTTTGATTCAGGTTCTATGCCTTATGCACAGCAACATTATCCGTTTGAGAATAAAGAACAAATTGATAACAACAAATTTTTTCCAGCAGATTTTATTGCAGAAGGAGTCGATCAAACAAGAGGTTGGTTCTTTACTTTGCACGCTATTGGAACTATGGTTTTTGATTCTGTAGCTTATAAAAATGTAGTTTCTAATGGATTAGTATTAGATAAGAGCGGACAGAAAATGAGTAAGCGTTTAGGGAATGCTGCAGATCCTTTTGAAACTTTAGGGGAATACGGAGCTGATGCAACTCGGTGGTATATGATAACCAATGCTCAGCCTTGGGACAACTTAAAATTTGATTTAGACGGAATAACAGAAGTACAAAGAAAATTCTTTGGAACACTTTATAACACCTATGGTTTCTTTGTTTTGTATGCTAATTTAGATGGTTTTACGTATGCAGAAGATGAAGTTCCTGTAAATGAAAGACCAGAAATTGGCCGTTGGATAATTTCTAAACTCAACTCTTTAATTAAGAATGTTGATGGATTTTATGG
>JAESUI010000162.1 GCA_016763135.1 Flavobacteriales bacterium | reverse complement strand
TCAGGATTAAAAAAGTCTATCGATTCATCTCCATAATCGTTTACTTTTACAAAAGGGGCTAATTCAGGACAACTTACAATTAGTTGTTTAAAATCATAACGCTCTCTATGCTTACTTTTTGGGTGTAAACTTTCTTTTATTTTTGGATGGGTTCTCTTTGTTTTCAAAACAATAAAGTAATGTGAATTATTTTATTTTTATAAAATAAAGGTGATGAAAGTCAAAGCTAAAGTCAATATCTGGAGAGATTCCTTCCATTTTAATAGTTGTTGCTCCATCATCATTGCCCATTGTAAAATGAGCAAAAGTAGAACATTCCATGTCATCATACTTCCATTTAATAGCAAAAGTATTATCTTGATAATACATCATTTCACCTGTTAGTTTAGGAGAACGGATAGAGGTGAAAATGAGTTTCTTCTTTTCACGTTCAATGGTTATATCTCCAAACCATTTATCCTTATAAGTGCCTATATAATCATCAATGTTAATGTCTTTCTTATTTGCTTTAGCAACAACATCCCAAACATAATCAAGAACAGAGTCAGCTTCAGCTTCATCATTTTTAATTCGACTATCAGCCCAGGCTACCCAATTTCTTCCTTCAACTCCTGTATAGGATTCTAAAATTTCATTTGGAATGGTAACTAATCCTAAACCTCCAGGAGAAGCATTTGTTAATACAACCAATCCAAAATTAATTTCAGGTACAAGAATAGTATGAGATAACATACCTGGTAATCCTCCAGTATGACTGAATACAGTATAACCATTAATATCCTTAATTCCCCAACCTAATCCATAAGCTCTATAATGGTTTTTTGTAGGATCATTTGGTTTAGCATTAAATCGCTGGTTTATATGAGGTCTTTTAATTTCAGAAAGACTCTTTGTTGAAACCAATTGATTTTCTAAGTTCTCTCCATATTTTCCATCATTTAAGTTTAGCATCAGCCATTTGGTCATATCATTAACACTCGATACAATTCCCGCAGCAGAACCATCTTTCTCATGCATCTCATATTTTGCTAATTGTACCACTTTACCATGTTCTGAATTATGTGGAAAAGCAACATTACTATCATCTTTTAAATTCTTGTAAAGCCCTGCTGTTCTTGTCATTCCAAGTGGCTTCATAATTCTCGTCTCAACGAATTCAGACCATGGCATACCACTTATTCGAGCAACAAGTTCTCCCGCAGCAATAAACATCAAGTTATTGTATGCATATCCCGTTCTAAAAGCAGTAATTGGTTTCTGGTATTGGAAATTCGCTAATACTTCATTAATGGTAAAGTCATTTCCATCAGGAAACCACATTAAATCTCCAGCCCCTAAACCAAGACCTGAACGATGAGTCAATAAATCTTGAATATTAAAATTAGCAGTAAGGTAAGGGTCATACATTTTAAACTCAGGAAGGTAATCGATTACTTTATCTGTCCACTTCAATTTACCCTCGTCTACTAAAATCCCTAATGCTGTGGCGGTAAAAGATTTACTATTAGATGCAATACAGAACAAGGTATTCTCATCAACTTTTTCTTTAGTTTTTACAGAAGAAACTCCATATCCTTTTGCATGAACTACTTTTCCGTCTTTAACAATCGCAACTGCTAACCCAGCTTGTGGCATCATTTCCATTGACACTTTTACTAGGGAATCTATTTGTTCTGAGCTAATGTTTTGTCCGAAAAGGACTTGGCTACCAAATAAGAATATGGCTACTATTTTTTTCATAATTGAATGATTATTTAAGCCTCCAAAAATAATCATTTAATGGAAGTAGTAGTTATTCTTCTTAAAGTAAGTTAGTCAGTTAATAAATAGAAACATCAGGTAACTCAATTTTTAATAATTCAATTACTTCCTCTTCTGTATTTAATACATGTAAGTTTTTCAACGATTTCATTTGTTTAAAGAACGTTGCATCTTCTTTTTTTATGAATGACACAGAAAGAGTTTCTAACGTTTTGTAGTTTTTTAATCGCTTCCAATCTTTAATTCTACAACCAATAAGATTTAAAGTCTGAAGTTCGTCAAATGAATTAATGTGTTGTATATCCTTTAATCCTGTATTAGAAAGGTTAAGGTAATTTAGCATATTTAAGTTAGACAATACATTTACATTCTTAATGTAGTTACTCGATAAATCTAACCTTTTTAGCTGTTGCATATTTTCTAAGAAGCTGACGCCCTGAATTTTATTATTAGCTAAATAAAGTTCTTTTAAATAGATGTTTTCTTCCAATCCATAAGCATTGTAAATCTCATTATTACTAAGATCTAAAAATGTAAGCTGTTTAAATTTATTAATGTTATGCAAGCTTCTCAATTTATTATTCCCGATTGATAATGAAGTTAATAGCGGAAATTTACTTTGATTTTCTGTATTTATTAATTCACTTAAGCTTGTTAATTGATTGTGCGATAGGTCTAAAATCTTTAAAGAAGGAAGAGACTCTATTTGATTAGAGCTATATTTTACAATATGTTGAGAGTTGCTAAGAGATAAATTACTAACTCTTTTTAAAAGAGGGAACTTTCCAGTTCTTAATGAAATATTATTGAGGCTTAACTTTTCCAAATTAGGTAATTTAGACAGTCTCATTATATCATTTAGTTGGTTACCATTAAGGTATAAACTTTCTAGCTTGGTTAATGCAGGAAGTGATGACAAGCTTTTTAATTTATTATTATTCAAATCTAATAAATCAAGGTTTTTGAAATTCTTTAAAAATGACAACTTTTTAAGTTCATTGGTTGAGAGGTACAAATGAGTTAGGTTGGTATTTTTTGTTAATGTATCTAAATCATAAATATAATTATCGTTAAGGTATAATTTCTCTAAGTGAGTTAACTCATTAATTTCTACTAACTTATCAGGATAACTAAAATTATTACTACTTATGTTTAGTTCTTTGATGTTAGTTAATCCATAAATTGGCTCTAAAGAAGTAATATAATGCCCTTCTAAATTAAAGTCATGTAACTGTCCATCTTCATGTAATTGATTAATCTCGTTTCTCACACGGTTTCTTCGTGCTGAATAGGATCGCCAATCTCCTTCAGAATCATCCAATAAAAAATCATACACCTTACAATCCAACCGAGTTGCATTAGATTTTCTACGATCAAAACTACTATATGAATAGGAGTAAACCGAATCTACTTCAAACCCTTCAATATCCCTAATGGAATATAATCCTGCAATATTTCCTTCAGAAAGACTAAGTAGATAGGTCTTATCATAAGAAGATATTTCATCCACCTGTCTTGCTCTATTTAAGTTGAAATCGGAGATTATCATATCCCAATCAAATACTGAACTCAAGATTAACACAAGAAATAGTGCCTTAAAGTTGTGTTTTGCTAAAAACCAAACTGTCTTGTTTTTATAAAGCTTAAAGAAGAGAGTAACTAAACCAATTAATGCAAATAATAACCAGAAATACACTCCAATCCTCTTATAACTTAATAAAGCATCATCTACATATATGTTGTTTCTAAGTGTAGTAGAAACTACCATAAACACATTTTGTATAACCCACAGAAAAGCTAATATTTTAATCGTTTTATTGTTTTTAGAAAAATTAAGTGAACCTCTAAAGAAATACAAGAGTATTGAAATTCCTAAAAGGATAGACAAAATAACCATACCAACCCCCTTATGTAAGAACTGCTTATGTGTTATTCCATCTGGCATTCCTTCACCAATATACAGGTAATTAATATCCATAACATTAACAGATATCAACATCAGATTAAGCACAATAAAGAGAAGTGTAAATGCAACAGTTTCGTTCCATTTAGGAACATTTATCTTTGTACTATCAATGTTAAACAACCAATTACTTGCCCAATTATCTACTTCTTTAGATCGTTTTTGCTTGAAGATGCTATAGGTCAATATAAATCCTCCAAGGGTAAAAAATACCCAACCTAAACTGATGATTTCAGCTATCTCTTGTGTGAAATTCTCAAAAAGAGGATTCATAGCTCTATAGATAAAGAAGAAAGCAATTATGAATACTATTGGAACAAGGTATTTAAGTAAATGTAAAAATCCTTTTCCTTTACCTTTTTTGCCAGACTCAACCATTTCTATTATCATAAAAGTAGTAGAAGCACCAATGTTAATAAGTGATGTAGAAAAGTCCACTAATAAATTTGAGCGTTTATTTATGATGACTCCTGGAATTACCATTAGGGAGATAATGGTTGCCCATAACGATAAATTTGATCCGTGAACAGCTGCAAAAGAAGCAGTAAAAATTGCAGCAAAACTTAAAAATAAAACACTTTTTTCTTTAAAGGCTTCTTTGTATTGCAAGAAGAACAAGCCTAACATTGAGATTGTAAAAATTAAGAAGTTAATTCCTACATGTTGATCGTAAAAAAAGATGGTGTAAATTGCTGTTAAGCAAATAATGGAAATCGTTTTCTTGCTCATTTTCATTGTTTTGGATGAGTAATTTGGAGGTAATAACGAAGGAAAAAAAATGGTATTGTATGCTGTTATGTTTTTTTAACAATTACGAAATTTGAATAAAAATAATTTGATATTTGCAGTCTTTAAGAATTTGATGATAATGGAGCAAATTAGTGTTTTCGATATATTTAAAATAGGAGTGGGTCCATCAAGCTCTCACACTATGGGGCCATGGGTGGCAGCACAGTTGTTTTTAAAAGAAGTTGAACTTGATAAGTTAACTTCTCTAAAAGTTGATTTATATGGTTCGTTATCAAAAACAGGTAAAGGACACGGAACCGATACCGCAATTATTCTGGGTTTAGAAGGGCATGACCCTAAATCGATAGATGTGAGTAAGATTAACGATTACATCTTAAACATTAATAATGAGAAAAAATTATTGCTAGATAATGGATCTCATATTTTAGATTTTGACCCCAAAGAAGACATCATTTTTAATAAAGAGAAATTACCTTTTCACCCCAATGGACTCACATTTACAGGTTTTTTTATTGATGGTTCTTCTATTGAAGAGACTTATTACTCAATTGGTGGCGGATTTGTTATTCAAGAAAATGCTGACAAATCTGTTCAAGAGCAAAAACCTTTTCCTTATCCAATTTCTAGTGAAGCTGATATTTTAAAATATATCAAAGAAAATGATATGAACGTTTATGATATCGTTCATCTTAACGAGTTGGCTTGGAGAACAGAAGAAGAAATTGATGATAAAATAAGTGAGCTGTGGTTAACCATGAAGGAATGTGTTTTTAGAGGTTGTCATAGAGAAGGAATATTACCAGGTGGATTAAATGTAAACAGAAGGGCTTATAAAATGAACTCCAATTTAATAGGAGAAATTAAATACACCAATGTTGATGACTGGATTACGAAGATTAAAGAATGTAATCACTCATTCTCTAATGTAACCAAATGGGTAAGTTGTTTTGCTATAGCTGTAAACGAAGAAAATGCTTCTTTTGGAAGAGTTGTAACAGCGCCAACAAATGGTGCTGCAGGAGTTATTCCAGCAGTATTACTTTACTTATTGTGTTTTTGCGATGAACAACCAAAATCTGCCATAAAGGAATTTATTTTAACTGCTGGAGAAATTGGTCCATTATTTAAGAAAGGCTCAACTATATCAGCTGCCTTAGGTGGTTGCCAAGCAGAAATCGGTGTGTCTTCTGCCATGGCAGCAGCAGGCTTAACACATTGCTTAGGTGGTAACTCAAAACAAGTTTTGCAAGCTGCAGAAATAGCAATGGAGCACCATTTAGGATTAACCTGTGATCCAATTATGGGCTTGGTTCAGATTCCTTGTATAGAAAGAAATACCATGGGTGCAATGAAGGCCATAACTGCATCACAAATAGCATTGTCTGGTAACCCAGAGATTGCAAAAGTATCGCTAGATCAGGTTATTAAAACAATGAAAGAGACTGCTTTAGAAATGAGTGATAAATTTAAAGAAACATCAGAAGGTGGTTTAGCAGTAAATATTTCTGTTGCTGTTCCAGAGTGTTAAACTTCATATATTTATATTTCTCAAACCTTCATAAACTACCACGCTAACAGCATTGGCAAGGTTTAAACTACGTATATGTTCACTATACAACGGTATTTTGTAGAGGCTTTCTTTGTTTAGAGAGGTAATACTTTCTGGTAAACCAACAGATTCTTTTCCAAACACTAAAAACAAGTTGTCATTATAATCAATGTCCCAATGTGATTTTTCGCCATGACTCGAAAAGTAACCCATTTTTTCATGCTGATTCTTTTCATAGAAATCATCTATACTATCATAAACAAACAGGTTAATGTGTTTCCAATAATCTAAACCAGCACGTTTTAAACGACTGTCATCAATTTCAAAACCAAAAGGTTTTACTAAGTGCAAGTTGCTTCCAGTAGCAAGGCTAAGCCTGCCAATATTCCCAGTATTCATGGGTATTTCGGGCTCTATTAAAACAATGTTAAATGCCATTTTCTTCTAAATTTATAATTTTCACATTTCCTATTTTCATCTCTTCTAGAAATATTTTTCCAACTCTAATTCTAACCAAACGCAAGGTAGGAAAACCAACAGCAGAAGTCATTTTACGAACCTGTCTAAACTTACCTTCATTTAAAACAATACTTATCCATGTTGTTGGACCATGTCTTTCATCTCGTATTTTTTTACTTCTTATTGGAAAACTAGGTGTTTCGTTCAATAATTTCACTTCACATGGTTTGGTGAAATATTTTTTGCCTTCAAAACCAATTTCAACACCTTGTCTTAATTGATTAATCGCCTCATCAGTTATAGCGCCATCTAATTGTACACAATACTCTTTTTCTATTTTACTGCTACAAATATGGTTACTCACTTTTCCGTCCGTAGTCAATAACAACAGCCCCTCAGAGTTTTCATCTAAACGTCCAATAGCCATAATCCCTTCGGGAAAATCGTACAATTCTCCTAATAATTTTTTAGAATTTTTCTTAGGCCCATTATTCACAAACTGACTTAAATAACCATAAGGTTTATAAATCTTATAATGCTGATGTTTTTTATTAGGCATAAAGCAAATTTGTAAACATCAAAATTAGTGATATATATCATACAGTAAAGCAATATAACCGCGTGTTGAAAGATTACATTTGTATTATCAATAATTGGCAAGAATGAAACCGACAAAACAAAGCATTTTGAATTACTCTCTTATTTTAGTAGGGAGTTTTATTTTAGCTATAGGTGTTGTTGGATTTTTAGCTCCAAATAAAATTGCGACAGGTGGTACAGCAGGTTTAGCAATTGTTTTTCATCACATTTTTAATTTGCCAATTGGTGTATTAATGGCATTAATAAACATTCCATTACTATTAGTTAGCATTAAATATTTGGGGAAGAAATTTGCTTTTAAATCGATGTTTTCAATTGGTTTAATTGTGTTGTTTGTTGATCTTTTACAAGAAGTTATTTTACTACCAAATTTTAGTGATGATTTGCTTTTGGCAACCTTATATGGAGGAATCACGATTGGGATCGGTCTAGGACTTGTTTTTAAAGGAGGAGGTTCTGCTGGTGGTGGAACAATTTTAGCAAAAATAATTACTTCAAAATTTAATGTTAAAACAGGTGATGTGATTCTGGTGTTAGATGGCGTTGTTGTTGTTTTGGCAGGGTTTGTTTTTAAAAGCACAGAACTAGCTTTATGGAGTATGATCAGCATTTTTGCTACTTCTAAGTTAATTGATATAGTGCTGACAGGTAAATCCAATCAAAAAATCGTACACATTTCTTCTTTTAAAAATTTAGAAAAATTAAGCGAAAAAATCAGCCAGTCGATAGGCGTGGAAGGAACTATAATTAATGGAAGCAACTTTACACAAACAGAAAAAAAAGACATTTTATTTATCATAATTGATAAGAACATGATTAATGCACTCGGAAATTTGCTGACTAACTATGATGTTAATGCAAGGATGATTGTTATGGATGCAACTGTAATTAAAGGAGAACAAAGCATTTAAGAACTTATAATCCTGTATACCAATTCTTTGGTTAGTTGCTGCCCTGCAGCTTTTGTCCTAATGTCATCAAACAAAAATTTAAAATCGCACCCCGTTTTATAAGCACTACAGCCATAGGCAGTTTTCCCCTTAATGATGTTTCCTTTCTTACACTTAGGACAGATCATAGCACTGTCAGTAGTTGTTTTTGGAGTTTTTTTCTTTATTACTAAATCGAATTGTTCATTAAAAACAATAGTACCATCTATTTTTCCTGCATCAGATTTAAACCCTTTTAAGTTAACGGTACTCCCTTTTTTAATTAATCGAATAAATTGTTTTTCCGATACTTTTTTACCCATAAAACTAAAAGGAATTCTAAAACTACAACCTTCCTTAAATTGACTACAACCGTAAGCTGTCTTTCCTATTAGTATATTTCCCTGTTTACATTTTGGGCATTTTTCAGAAGAAATACCACCACCTTTTGTTCTTACTTTTTTTGTTTTATTTTTAGTCGCAGTAATGTGAGAAATATTGGCTCGGTCTTCCATTCTTACTTCATAAACCAATGCATCAACCATTTGTTTCATGTTTTTAATGAAAGTAGCAGCCTTGTAAGTTCCTTGTTCAATCTCTTTCAATTGTTTCTCCCAAGTACCTGATAGTTCAGCAGAGGTTAGCATTTTGTTTTGAATGGTATCTATTAACTGAATACCTGTAGAAGTAGGAACTAATTGTTTTTTCTTTCTAACAACATATTTCCGCCTAAACAATGTTTCTATAATGTTTGCTCGGGTAGAAGGTCTTCCAATGCCATTTTCTTTCATTAAGTCCCTAAGTTCATCATCATCAATTTGTTTCCCGGCAGTCTCCATTGCTCTCAATAGTGTTGCCTCGGTAAATATTTTAGGAGGTTTGGTTTCTTTTTCCAAGAATGATGGTTCATGAGGTCCTTTTTCTCCTTCTTCAAAAGCAGGGAGTATATCATCCTCTTTTTCTGGTGAATTAGAATTTTCGAAAACCACACGCCACCCTTTATCTCTAACTACCTTTCCTGTAGTTTTAAATGTAACATCATCAGCTTTTCCAATCACAGCAGTATTGTCTACATCGCAATCATCATAAAAAACTGCAATAAAACGTTTTGTAATAATATCATATACTTTTTGATGATGAGCATCTAAATAACTTTGTTGTCCCGTAGGAATAATAGCGTGGTGATCAGTTACTTTTTTATCATTAAAAACTTTACTCGATTTTTTAATTTTCTTGCCTAATAAGGGCTGAGTCAATGTGCTGTACTCAGTTAACTGTTCTAAAATACCGTGTACTTTAGGGTAAATATCATTGGGTAAAAAGGTAGTATCTACTCTAGGATAGGTAACAACCTTTTGTTCGTATAGCTTTTGTACCGTTTTAAGTGTCTCATCTGCTGTATAACCAAACTTGGTATTACAATAAACTTGTAACCCTGTTAAATCGAACAGTTTAGGGGCATATTCTTTTCCTTGTTTTTTAGTGACAGAAACAATTTCAAAATCACTTTCTTTTACTTTGTTGGCAAGAATTTCTCCTGCTGCTTTTTCTAAGAAACGTCCTTCTTCACAGTTAAATAATGTTTCTCTGTAAAGTGTTTGTAATTCCCAAAATGGTTGGGGCTTAAAGTTTTCTATTTCTTTAAATCGGTTAACAACCATAGCCAGAGTAGGGGTTTGGACTCTTCCAATTGACAACACTTGCTTGTATCCGCCATGTTTTAAAGTGTATAACCTTGTTGCGTTCATTCCTAACAACCAATCACCAATAGCTCTAGAAAATCCTGCATAATAAAGATTATCATAATCTGATGAAGGCTTTAAATTTTGAAAACCTTCTTTAATGGCTTCGGTAGTTAACGATGAAATCCATAAACGCTGTACTTCACCTTTATAACCTGCTTGATCAATTACCCATCGTTGTATTAGTTCTCCTTCTTGTCCAGCATCACCACAGTTAATGATTAAACTGGCTTTATCAAATAAGCTTTTTACAATCTTAAATTGTTTTTGAATACCGCCATTCTTAGTTACTTTGGTTTTAAATTTCTCAGGAAGCATGGGTAGGCTATTCAAGTTCCAACTTTTCCAATGAGGTTTATAATCATTAGGCTCCATCAAAGTGCATAGGTGACCAAAAGTATAGGTTACTGCATAGCCATTACCCTCATAATAACCATCACGTTTAGTGTTTGCTCCTAATACAGTAGCAATTTCACGTGCAACACTTGGCTTTTCGGCTATACAAACTTTCATTTACTTATTTCAAATTTAAACCATAAATAAGATGACCATACTTGTTACCATCAAAATTACTATTCAAAGGTAGATTACCCCACTCTTTAAAGCCAAATTTTTGCAGTAATTTAATACTGGCAGTATTTACATCCAGTAAAATTGCCAATAAGGTTTCTTTATTTACTCTATGGCAATCAGCAATAACATGTTTTATTAATGCTGACCCTATGCCTTTTCCTAAAGAATTATAATTTAGGTAAAAGCTAATTTCAGCTACTTTCTTTAATGCTTCTCTACCATTTCTGTATGGTGTAAGTGTAGCGTAACCCACAATTTTACGATTCAATTCTGCAACGTAAATAGGGTAGTGGTCAATATCAAACTGATTAAACCAATCAATTCGTTGCTCTACAATAAAAGGTTTTAAATCAGCTGTTGCAGTTTTAGATGCTATTGCCTGATTATAAATGTCTACTATAACTAGTAAATCATTAATATTTGCAAGCCTTATTTTAGGGGGGTTATCCAACTTATATAAAACTTAATATAAATTCCTTTTGTAAAAACTTTGATTTTTGTAAAATAAGCTCCTTAAACCTTTTAGCAGCTTCTTCACCATTCATTGTATTCCCAATTTCTATGTGTTTTATAAGTATATCATTTTGATAATAATATCGGTATTCTTCTATTTGCTGTTCTCCAGTTATTTTAATATAGTAGAAAGTAAGTTTACCATCATCATACAAAAATTCTTTATAGTATGTTGTTAAACCTGCTTGTTCTGAGCTTATTACTTTTTTCAGCACATTAACACCATTCTCTCCACAACTATCACATTGCTTGGGATTATCTTCATACCAAAATTGAACTTCTTTTTTATAATTTCCTGAACCAGTCCATTCATTGTTGCCAGAGTTAGTAATGTTTGTATTACAGTATAGTAAACAGGAGGTATCTTTTTTAGTTTTCTTACAAGCTTCTATTTGTTTGCTAATAGTTTTGTAATAAGTGTGGATACTTTTTATCGCATCTTCTTGTGCAGTAGCATTTATTGAAATGCATAGTGATAATATAAATAGTAGTTTTTTCATCGTTACTAATTTTTGAGTTGTATCAACTTTTTGACAAAGTGTTTTTCATTGGTATGCAATATCCGAATTTATTGACAACTATTTATTGGTGTTTTTTATTAAGTTTGACCTAATGAATCTAAAACATAATTCTTACTTCTTTTTACTCGCAACTGTAACAATATTAACAAGTTGTGGAAGATCTGTAAACTCATTATTTAAAGGAGAGGTTGTAAAAAACACTAATGTTGGTAAATCATTTTACAAAAACAGTAGTGATCCTTATACTTTTAAATATGATTCACTAAAAGGAAGTGAGCTTCAAATAACATATTTAGGATGTGGTGGGTTTAATATAAAAAGAGGAGGGAAGTCAATCCTAATCGATCCATACTTTTCTAACCAACCTCTGTTATTCAAGTTGTTCTTTTCTAAACTTGGTTTCAGGACTATACAGTCAGATACAGCAACTATTAATAAAGAATTGAGCAAGTTTCACCAAAATCATAAAGCTAGTTCAATATGGGTCAGCCATTCTCATTATGATCACTTATTAGATGTCCCTTATGTTTATGAACAATATACGAATCAAGGTGATTCAACTATTTTTTGTTCTCAGTCGGGAGTAAACTTATTAAGTAGTGTAAATACTATAAACGCTAACAATACAATAGCACTGAATAAAAATTTGACTACTTATGAAAAAATGGGAAAACAATATTATACTGCTGATGGAACTATTAGAGTTACACCTATAGCATCAGCTCACGCTCCACATCTATTTTGGAACATTAAATTTTACGAAGGAAAGGGAAAAGTGCATGATAAATACAAAACATCTTTGAGTAAATCTAGATCGGATTGGTGGAAAGAAGGAATACCCTTATCCTTTTTATTTGATTTTTTAGATGATGAGGGAAATATTGAATTTAGAATATTCTTGCAAACCTCTGCTGCTCCAGCTACTAAGGGTTTTATTCCTAAATCATTGCTTAATCAACACCGAGTCAATTTAGCCATATTTGGTGCTGCATCTTTTGGCTATGTAGAAGGGTATCCTGAGCCATTACTTAAATACTTAAACCCTGAAAGATTAATTATATGCCATTGGGAAGATTTTTTTGTAAAATATAATCGTAAGAAAAAGAAAACGGTGCGCTTTACCAATATCAAAAAATATATTTATAATGTAAATGAAGTTTATCCATGGAAAGTGGATGGAGTAGAGAAATTTATTCTGCCTAATCCTGGTACAATAATTAAGATTGAATAAAATTAATTGAACGAGATTTCATTAACAACTATAGGAATACTACTTTTGTGGAAATTAAATCATCAATAAATACAAATGGCTAAGTCACAACAATCATTCAATAAGAAAGAAAAAGAAAAAAAACGTTTAAAAAAACGTGAAGATAAAAAGAAGAAAGCTGAAGAAAGAAAAGTAAATTCTGCTGGTGGAAGCTTAGAGAACATGATGGCTTATGTTGATGAATTTGGTAATATAAGTGACACTCCACCAGATCCAACAGTAAAGAAAATAAAAATCAAGGCTAGTGATATTGAAATAGGTATTCCTAAAAAAGAAGCTGAAGAAAAATTTGATGGTGATTTAACAGGCAAGGTTGATTACTTTGATACATCTAAAGGTTTTGGTTTTATTTTAGATAGTAGAACACAAGCAAAATACTTTGTACACATTAGTCAAATGATTGATGAAATTGGTGAAGGTGATAAAGTAACTTTCGAATTAGAACAAGGTCTTAAAGGGATGAATGCTGTAAAGGTTAAAAAGATTTAACCTTACCCTGACAATCATTCCCAGATTTAATTTTTCAAAATAAATAACGATTATGAGTGCTTCTTTTGAAAAATTCAACCTAGCCAAACAACTCAATTTTGCTATTGATGATTTAGGGTTTAACAATCCTACACCAATTCAAGAAGCAGCATTCTCTGTTATACTTTCTGGAAAAGATGTAGTAGGAATAGCTCAAACTGGTACAGGTAAAACTTTTGCCTATATGCTTCCAATCTTAGAGGAGCTTAAATTTTCTAAACAAGATAATCCTAGAATTCTCGTCCTAGTTCCAACTCGAGAACTTGTTATACAAGTTGTTGAAAACATAAAAAGTTTTGCCAGCTACATGAATGTTAGAGTAATTGGAGTTTATGGTGGAGCCAATATTAATATGCAAAGACAAGCAGTTGCTCAAGGTTGTGATATTGTTGTTGCAACTCCTGGTAGATTGTATGATTTAGCATTGTGCCAATCTCTAAAACTTAAAGGCATTAAGAAATTAGTGATAGATGAAGTTGATGTAATGCTTGATCTAGGTTTTCGTTTTCAAATAACAAATATTTTTGAGCTCTTACCAGATCGCAGACAAAACATCATGTTTTCTGCAACTATGACTGATGAAATTGATGTGTTGATTGATGATTTTTTTATTAGCCCTGTGAAAATAGCAATTGCTTTAAGTGGAACACCTTTAGATAACATTGCTCAACAGTGTTATCAAGTAAAAAACTTTTACACTAAAGTTAATTTACTGGCTTACCTTTTAAACGATAAAGAAGAGTTTAGTAAGGTGTTGGTTTTTGTCGCAAGCAAAAAGAGTGCAGATAGATTATTTAAGTCATTAGAAGAAGAATTTGATGCTGAGATGGGAGTAATACACTCTAACAAATCTCAGAACTACCGAATACGTTCTATTGAGCAATTTGATAATGGGAAGAATAGAATATTGATTTCTACTGATGTGATGGCTCGTGGACTAGATTTAGATAAAATATCTCATGTAATCAATTTTGATACACCAACATTTCCTGAAAACTACATGCATCGTATTGGTAGAACAGGTAGGGCAGAAGAGGAAGGGAAAACTATTTTGTTTTTCACTAAAGAAGAAAAAGAATCGAAAGAAGGAATTGAGAAATTGATGGATTTTGATATACCAAAAATTCCTTTCCCAAAAGAAGTAGAATACTCCAAGCAATTAACTCCTGATGAACGACCTGATGAGGGCGAAACAAAAAACTATAACCGAAACACTAAAGCGGTAGAACGTGGTGCTAGTTTCCATGAGAAGATAGATAAGAACAAAAAAACCAACCAAGGTGGTTCTTACAAAAGAGAGATTAAAAAGAAATACAAGAAGAATAAAACTAGAGGGGATAAGAATGTTAATCGAGGTAAGAAAAGGTGAGTAAAAAAGCGTTAAAAGCATACTTAAGCGAGCTTACAAAAAGACAATTGCAAGAACAAGTTCTTGATTTATATACTCGTTTTAAACCTGTTAAAACCTATTATAACTTTGTATTTAACCCGAAAGAAGAAAAGCTTTTAGATGAAGCTAATTTAAAATCTCTAAAGAATACTTTCCTATAAACACTAGAAAGCCTAAGGCTAGACGCTCAGTTGCACAAAAAATCATAAAACATTACCTACAATTAGGTGTGGATGCTTATGTTATTGCAGAGATTATGTTGTTTAATATTGAAGTGGCTCAGAAATACACTGAAAAAAAATAGTCAAACAAACTTCTTTTTATAGCAGTATGCTAAAGAGCTTTCAAGATCTTGTGAAATTCATAGATGAAAATAGGTTAGGTACTGATTTTTCAACCCGGATTAATAAAATAGTAATAGAAAGTAACGCTCAAGATTGGCCAAATGAGTATGAATTTGAAACTGTTTTAAAAGCTTAACAACTCAGAAACAGCACTTTTAAACCTTGTTTTCGTTAAATTATTTAATGAAATATTTTCAATCTCATTTTCTCCAATCGTTATTTCTTTATAACCAAACACAGCATTATCATCTTTAACAGAATAGGCTAATAACATTACCTTTTCCCCTTTAGGAATTCCGGTTGCTTGGTATTGATCTTTATGATTAGAGTTTGAATAACAAGGCATAACAGAATTTATATCTTTAAAAACTATTCGTACAACCATTGATTCTTCACTATCAATACGAATAGCTAATGTTGTAGTATTTTTTGCTTCATAGAAACGATCGCAATTAATCCAGCCAAGCTTTCCTGCTGACATTTCATAGAAATCAACTGAGTTCTGAGTTTCCCAATAAGACTCATCAACTGTATCTCCGTAATCATTTTCTCCTTTCCATGCATCATAATTATTAACATTAAACTCTAATCCTTCTCCAAGTATTTGTTGCTGCACAACTTCTTGAACCTTTTCTTCTGTTTCTGTATTTTTAATAAAAGCAGCCCGTTCATTTGGGCTAACTGCCCAATCAATAATACCATCTTTATTGCCTCCATAATAAGTAAACATATCAGGAAAAGATTTGTTGGATTGCATTTCTATAGTATAACTTTCTCCTCTTCTTAATTTTAACTCTTCTCCATTTAACTTAGCCTCAATATAAAATGAACCTGCAGTCTCTAACATTTTTCCATTTGCATCAGTAGTTAAGCCAGCATAAATCAGTGATTTCTTATCTACAAACTCCCAAACACAAATGTCAATATTTTGATTAACGATTGTAGAACCTTCTAGTGTTTCAAAAGCATTGGGAGGAAAGTAGAACCTATTTCCATTTTCAGAAGTTATCATAACATCTACTGTAGGGTTAAAAGAAAAACATTGTCGATCATTATCATCTAATACAATGTTTCCGCTTGCTGTTAGTTGTGAAACAGGCTTGTGCAACCATAAGGTCGGAAACTGCCCCCCATATTTTACAAATAAATTTTTAGTTTCAACTTGTTGATTGGCTTTATAGTAATCCATAACCTTAGTAGCTCGGGCTTTAATTAATTGAATTAACTTAGGCTGTTGGTGAAATGAAATTTCTTGTTTGCTTACTAAACTAAAACAATGGTAATTTAAGTCATTCATGTTATGATAAACACTATCGAGCACCTTTTGATGTGAAGCATTTAATCCTTTAACATGATTAAAAGAAATGGTTGATTTAGTTGCGTTTTGAGCATTAACGCCGAGCATTGTGCAAATAAATAGACATAGTAAAAGATAGGTTTTCATAATACTGATTTTAAAGATAAATAAGAGCCTTGAATACATAAGCAACGATAAGTCATTGATAATTATTGTGTTAAATATTAAATTAGAGCAAACAACAGTTGTACCAACCTTCTAATCTTCTTTAAATTGATTAATTGCCCAAACCAAATTGGTTTATTATATACTTATAAGCCTTTAAATTGTAGCTTTGTACTTATGGGGAAAGTAATAGGAATAGCAACACGAATTGAGAAAAGAGCGCCAATGGTAGTTTATGCTTCAGCAAAAGTAACTTTTGATGGAGGAATTGGAGATGACTCTCGTGGATTGATTAAAGGTGATCGACAAGTGACTGTTATGACTGTTGAAAACTGGAAAAATGTTTGTACTGATTTAGATCGTAATTTACATTGGACAACACGAAGAGCAAACATATTAATTGAAGGTGTTGACTTAGAAAATACAAAGGGTGACCTTTTAAAGATTGGTAAATTTCATTTAGAAATTACAGGAGAGTTAAAGCCTTGTGGAAGAATGGACGAACAAAAAGAAGGGTTAACTCAAGCTCTAACGCATAATTGGAGGGGAGGAGTAATGTGTAAAATTTTAAGCGAAGGCATTGTTAGTGAAGGTGATCAAGTTATTTTAGGAGAAAAAGCTTTATTAAAACAATAAGGCTATTCCAATAATAGCAATGCTTACTATTGCCAACATTAAGATTAATCGCTGCTTTTTTTCTTTTAACTTCTTTTCTTTAAAATCATCCAAAAACTGTTGTTGATCAACCTTATTGATTATAGCTTCTTTCATAGGAGTGTTCATGTCACTATAGAGTGCTTTTTGTTTGCCAAGCAATTCTCTCCTTCGTGGTTTTATACCTCCTAAATTATATGGGGTTAAACTTCCTATGAGTTCTTAATTTTGTTACAGTTCCTTTTTAACATCTTTACCCAGTTTCTTAAACTCTTTACTCATGTGTTTTACAGGTTTAGACTTTGGCGCTTTTTTAGTTGTTTTTACAACCTTTTTAGCCGGTTTAGGTTTGGTTACTTTTTTAATAAAGTTTTTTGTCTTTGCTTTAGCTTTATTTGATTTGCTTTTTCCTTGTGCGAAAGCAGTAGTTGTAAAAGCAAAACTTAGTACTAGCATTAAGGGAAAAAAAAGGTATGATGCTTTTATTTTCATTTTTTTTAATTTTAGTTCGAGTACATAAATATACACAATTTACTTTTCTTCTTAGACTAATTCATAATGCTAATAAATACAAGGAGGTCTAATTATAACAAATAAACAGTATCTTGTCCCTCATGAAACGAACAATCCAACCTTTTTTACTAGTTACTTTTTTATTAATAACCACAATTGGCTTTGCTCAGCAAACCATAAATGGAAGCATTACACATCAAAGTACACAACGAACCTATATATTGTATGTTCCTGCTTCTTATTCGCCAAGTAACCCAACACCGTTAGTCATTAATTTTCATGGATATACTAGTAATGCCAATGACCAAATGCTTTATGGCGATTTCAGAGCCATTGCTGATACTGCTGGTTTTCTATTGGTACACCCAATGGGTACATTAGATGGTCAAGGACAAACATATTGGAATGCGAATTGGGGAGGAACAGTTGATGACATAGGTTTTACAGAAGCTTTAATTGATTCATTGAATTTAAGCTACAACATTAACTTGAGTAGGGTATACAGCACAGGAATGTCTAATGGCGGTTTTATGAGTTACACACTTGCCTGTGAACTAAGCAATAGAATTGCAGCCATTGCCTCCGTTACAGGCTCTATGAATTTAAATCAGTCAGCAAGTTGTAATCCAACACACCCAATGCCAGTTATGGAAATCCATGGGACGGCTGACCCAACAGTGCCTTACACTGGTTCTACAGGTGTAGAGTCCATTGTAAATACTATGAATTATTGGGTTGGGATTAATCAATGTAATTCATCACCAATATTTACGAATGTGCCTGACATAAATACATTGGATGGTTGTACTGCAGAGCATTACCGCTACCAAAACGGTAACAATGGAGTGGAAGTAGAGCATTATAAAATAATTAATGGAGCACACACATGGCCGGGAGCAGCTTTTGTTATTGGTACCACAAATTATGACATTAATGCTTCAGAAAAAATATGGCAGTTCTTTGCACAATATGATCTTAATGGAAAGATCACTTCTGTAAATTCAATTCAACGCAATTTACCTGAAGTTAACTTTTATCCTAACCCATGTAATACCATGGTTAATATCCAATTAAATGGAATGAAGTCTAATAAGGATGTAATATTAATGTTGTTTGATGTTAACGGAAAAAAGGTGTTGGAAAAAATAATAAACCAACCAAAAGTACAACTGGATCTTTCAACATATTCAAAAGGAACATACTCCTATCAATTAACAAATGATGGTAACAATTACACAGGAAAATTGATTGTTCAATAAGTTTGGTGAGATATATTTGAAGCTTATTTTTTGACTATTTTCTTGGTAATTACCTGACCATCCACTTCAAGTTGTAAGTAATAAATCCCAGTAGGATAGAGGGATAAGTCTAATTCTAATTGATTCATAGCTTTTACCTTATCAGATAGTATGAGCTGCCCTAAACTGTTTCTGATAGTTACTGATGTAGCTGCTCCTTCTTCTAAAGAGATAAATAACTTATCTATTGTTGGATTAGGACCTATAGATAACTTAGATGCATCATTTTCATCAATGGCAACAAGTGAGTTGATTTCAACTATAAAATCATTATCTCCATTGATAGCTGCTCCATTTAAAAATGAATCTCCACCAGTATAGCTTGCTCCGCCTCCTCTAAAAATAACGTTCCCAGAATTAATTTCAAAGGTATACTGACTTCCAAGTATAATGGGAAGGTTACCAGTAATGGCTACAATAACGCTATCTCCACTGTTAGAAGTGCTGATGCTATTGAAATACTGAGAATAGATTAAAGTGTTAGTGCCATTCCCACTATATATTCGCAAAGTGTCAGCAGGTACAGTACCTGGTGAAGCTACAATAAAACCAACCTGAGATAAGTATCCATTACAAGTGGCAGTAAACCCCTGAGCCCAAGACCCCGGTACCAATCCACAAATAGCACTACTATAAGTTATTTGGCATTGTGAAAACAATTGTGGTGACAAAAAAAGCCAGCCAGTTAATAGTATAAAGTATTTCATATCAATAGTTAATAAGTACAAATATAAAACTTTAAGATGTAGTTGCATTGGAGCACTAGGTTCTATAAGTTTAATGAGTTTTTAAACGTAATATTACTTCACCACAAATCGTATCGCTTTCATTTGTTTTCCTTTAGTCAATTTAAGGAAGTACATGCCAGGCGCTAAGTTATAATCGATTGTTCCTGTATAATCTCCTTTAACTATATTTAATTCATCAGTAGCTACTATTACTCCCATAACATTCACTATTTCTAAAGACAAGGTCTTAGCATCATAGTTTTCGATGTTTAAATTAAATGTACCATTATTAGGGTTAGGATAAAGCTCAAACTGTAAGTTTTGAAGGTGTGCTTGTTCAGTACCAGTAATTATTCCTGATGTATCAGGAACTAATTCTGTTTTCCAAATCCCCCTTCCAAAAGTAGCCGCATAAATAACACTATCTGTATAGTTAATATTTAAATCGGAGACAATAACATTAGGCATATTAACATAGTAAGGCTCCCAAGTTGTCATGGTATCGTTACTGTAATAAACACCAATATCAGTTCCTATATATAAGGAATTGTAAAGGGAATTATCTTCATGAACGATGCAATTCGTGGGTAAATTAGGTAAGTTGTAGGTAATGTTATTCCAATTGACCCCACCATCAGTTGTATGGTATACGTGTTGACCAGCTTCATATCCTGCTACAGTCACCCATGCGTTCATATGATCATCATCATCAACATCTATGTAAGTAAAATACAAACTGTCAGGTAATCCACTTGTTCTATTCGTCCAATTGGCCCCTCCATTTGTAGTTACCCATAACTCACTAGGCTGATTGTAAGAGTGATAGAT
>JAESUI010000002.1 GCA_016763135.1 Flavobacteriales bacterium | reverse complement strand
GCATCAATTATAAACGTGTTATTACCTTTAGCCTCAAAAATTAACTCTTCTTCTTCGATATCATATTCGTCATGAATTTCACCAACAATTTCCTCTAAAATATCTTCAATCGTTACAATTCCAGAAGTTCCTCCATATTCATCAACAACGATAGCTAAATGTATTTTTTTGTCTTGAAACTCTTTTAATAAATCATCAAGCTTCTTGTTTTCAGGTACAAAAAATGGGTTTCTCATTAAGCTATTCCAATCAAAACCATCCTTTTCTTTTATGTGAGATAATAGGTCCTTGATATAAAGAAGACCTATAATTTTATCAAAAGATTCTTCGTAGATAGGGATTCTTGAATGTCCGCAATCTAAAATAGTATTTATCACTTCATTGAAGGGAGTTTCTTTTTCAATCGAAACAACATCAACTCTAGCTTTCATTATTTGTTTAACGCTAGTTTCACCAAACTTTACAATTCCTTTAAGTATACGGTGTTCATCTTTATCTTCAGGAATATCTTTTGTTAAATCTAGGGCATCAGCTAGTTCTTCAACTGAAACATCTAGTCCTTTTTTCTTAACACGGTTATCAATTATTCCTGTCGAATAAATTAGTAGAGAACTTATAGGTTTGAAGAATTTTTTTAATAGTGTAATTGGACTTGCCATTGTTTTTGCAAGGTTTAATGCACTTTTAGTGGCATATACCTTTGGAATAACTTCTCCGAAAAGCAATAGAATAAAAGTGATTGCAGCAACTTGAATAAGGAATGAAAACTCATCTGAAATTGAGGAGAAATTAAATATATTGTTAATGGTATAAGTAGACAGAATTATAATGGCTACGTTAACAAAATTATTTGATATTAAAATTGTGGCTAATAATTTTTTTGGAGAAGCTAATAGTTTATTGACTTTTATATGTGCTTTTGTTTCCGAAGACTTAAGAATTTCTTTTTCAGTAGGATTAAGTGAGAAGAAAGCAACTTCAGATCCTGAAATTAAAGCAGAAAACAACAGGAGTATTAATAATATTCCAAAAGAAACCAATGCTCCTAAAGAGAACGGTTTCAGGAAACTAGCTAATAATATTAATGTAGAATAAGGTTCGGGGTCCAATGTTTAAATCAAAAATTAATTAAAATGGTAAATCATCTACTTCATTACTTGATTTGTCAATTTCTGGAGTAGGAGTCGGTGTTTCTGTTGGGGTAGGAGTTGCTGCTGCAGGAGGTGTCGGTGCTGCCGTTGGTGTTGGTGCAGATGGAGTACTTGTGTTGTTCTCATCTTTTCTACCTAACATTTGTAAATTATCAGCAACTATCTCAGTAGTATAACGGTTGTTTCCGTCTTTATCTTGCCATTGGCGAGTTTTTAGCTTTCCTTCAATATATACTTGAGCACCTTTTTTTAAATATTTCTCAGCAATTTCCGCCAATCCTCTCCATAAAACAATATTATGCCATTCTGTATTCGTTTTTTTCTCTCCTGTACTTCTGTCTTTGTATGTTTCGGATGTTGCTATTGGGAAATTTGCAACCGCTGTTCCTCCCTCTAAATATCTTACTTCAGGGTCTTTCCCTAGATTTCCTACTAAAATTACTTTGTTTATTCCTGCCATCTCTTTTTTAATGTTTTAAATGAGTGAATGTGTTAATGAAAGATTAAGTTTGAGTGAAAAAATTATTATAGTATTCAATCATTATCTCATTTTATCATTCAGTTTAAATTGGAAATAGTCCAACTTAAACTACATACCAAATATAAGAAATTATAGAATTGTTTTCAGATAATTTTCTATCAATTTAGGAACAGGATAATTGTCAATTTCCTTCAGAGGTATTTTAGTGTATTTTTCTGCCATCTTTATTATATTATTACTTGAGGCAAGCCAGAATTTAGCATAAATTTTTTGGTGACTTAAAATGTGTTTTTGGCCTTCATATTTATCAATTAATGATAGGTCAAAACTTTCAAATGCTTCTTTTATGTCATCAAAAGAACTAATCGGACTTGTTGTTTCAAGAAGTGGGAAATCAAATAAACCTATCCAAATATCCTTTTCTCTTCTCTCATTCATGTAGATGTCGTTGCCATCTGTCACAACTAAATAATTGAAATATCGATTTCGTTGTTTTATCTTTTTATCTTTTTTTGGAAGCTCATTAATTATGTTGTTTTCAAAAGCATAACATTCTAATCGAAAAGGACAATCCTCGCATTTAGGTTTTTTAGGAGTACATTGTAATGCACCAAACTCCATAATTGCTTGGTTATAAGTTGCAGGGTTTTTCTCATCTATTAATTCAGCAGCCAATTTTTTAAACACTTTTTTTCCTTCTGTAGAATCAATTGGATTTTCAATTCCAAATATCCTAGAAAGAACACGGTAAACATTTCCATCTATAACAGGATAAGGCAGGTTGAAAGCGAAAGAAGAGATAGCTGCAGCAGTGTATTCTCCAACGCCTTTCAAGGCTAGTATGTCATTGTATTCTTTTGGAAAAACCCCATTGTATTCATCAGTAATAAATTTTGCTGTAAAATGTAAATTCCTAGCTCTTGAATAATATCCTAAACCTTGCCATAGTTTTAGCACATCTTTTTCGGGAGATTTTGCTAAAGAATCGATAGTAGGGTGATGCTCAATAAATTTATTAAAGTAACTTAACCCTTGATCAACTCGAGTTTGTTGTAAAATAATTTCTGATAACCAAATTTGGTATGGATCGGTAGAATTTCTCCACGGTAAATCACGTTTATTTTGATGATACCAATTAATAAGTTTGTTCGAGAACCCCATAAAACATTAATCTAATCGACAATAATAGTATTTTCGGCTAAAATTATAGAATGTTTTACCGACTATTGATTAAAACTTGTATATTTGCTGCCCTTAAAAGGATAATTAATTGAAATTTAAATAGTTAAAAAGGTATTTTATAATGACAAAGGCAGACATAGTTAATAAGATTTCAGGAAAAACGGGCATTGAAAAGATAGCAGTACAAACTACTGTTGAAGAATTTATGAAAACAGTAAGGAAATCTTTAGAGAACGGACAAAATGTTTACTTAAGAGGGTTTGGAAGTTTTGTGGTTAAGAAAAGAGCACAAAAGACAGGAAGAAACATTTCGAAAAATACGACTATTATAATTCCAGCACATAATATTCCATCTTTTAAACCTTCAAAATCTTTTG
>JAESUI010000161.1 GCA_016763135.1 Flavobacteriales bacterium | reverse complement strand
GGGGGAGATATTGATGATGAAAGAATAATTGCAGAGTATTTTTCAAGGTGCTACTTCATAAAGAAAGCGGTGAAAGATCCTGTTATGAATATAAGAAGAGTTGATATTTCGTTAGTTGACAAAAATGACTTAGCACTTTTAGATAGAAATATTATTAATTTAAATGCAATCCCTTCTGGAGCTTCAATGAGAGGCAGTAGAGTTGCTCCTTCTCCTACCGAAGCAAAATATATAAATAAGAACATCATTAATTTAGACACTTTACCTGATTTAGAAGCTGGCGGTGGATTTGGATTGTTCAGTGAGTATGCGATTAACTTAAAAGAGGTGAATGATTACCTTCAAGAGTACCCAGAAGATGCTCAAAAGTTTTTTGAAAGAGGTTTATTGAATTACTTGATGGATGATTTTAACAGTGCTTTAATTGATTTTAACAAAGCCATTTTATTGGGATCTGACAATGATGAAGTTTATTACTATCGTGGAGTAGTTAATTACGAAACAGCGAATTACAAAGCTGCTATGACAGACTTTAATGAGGCCATTGAGCTTGACCCTAAAAATGCCATGCTGTATTTTTATCGAGGAGAAGTATCACATGAACTAAAAGATAATGTTAAGGCTTGTGAAGATTGGCAAAAAGCAGAAAGCATGTCAAAAGGTTCTGCGATAAAACGTATTAACAGTTTCTGCAACAAGTAATGAATTGGCTAAAATTTAGAAGGTATTTTGTAGTAGGATTAATTAGTTGTTGTTGCAATTTTGCCAATGCTCAGTCACCAGATGACAAGATAAGTGTAGAAAACCTCAACATAAAATACCTTGAGCATTTAACTAAAATTGGCATTGACAGTGTACGTACTGCACATCAATTAACCACATTGGGCAATGATTCTATGTTGTACAATGCGGCACAATACCATGCGCATTATTTAACCGAGAAAAGAATCTTGAGTCATTACCAAAATGACAGACCAGATACCAAAACACCCACATTACGTGCTCGATTATTTGGAGCGATGCGATATGGAATTGGTGAAAATGTAGCTAAATCGTATTTTAATAAACCACTTCGAGATAAGAAAGGAAAAAAGTCTATTAATAAAACCTATAGACAAACGGCCAACTCATTGGTAACAGGATGGGTAAACTCACCTCCTCATTACGCCAACATGATTACTCCTTATTGGCAGGTAACAGGTGTTGCCATTAGCATTAACCCTGAGAAAAAAGAGATTAAAGCAGTTCAGAAATTCGGAAAGGTGCTGAACAAATACATTTTTGTAGACAACACCGATTTCTTTCCCTACTCCACCTGGAAACAGGAAAAGCTCGTGACCAGTTTTGATGAAGTGGATAAAACACCTCATGAAGGAAAACATGCTTATAAAACAAAACATGGGGAAAGAGATTCTCCTGAATGTGTTGCTTGTAACGAAATAGTAGACAATGCTGAGGAAATCAGTTTAGAAAATGTGAAGGGGAAAATGATTCTTAAAACAGATGATGTTGAATCCATGTTTAAATTAATTAACAACCGTAAGGATGGATTCGCCATTGAAATTGTATTATACGAACCTTATGATTGTAATAATTCAGCATATTATACAGATCCGAGCAGGAGAAACGAACAATGCATTTATTCCGGTCAAATTTTAAAACCCGTATTTAAAAAAGACTTAAAAAAAGGGTTCCGATCAAAACGAAATTGGTTCAGTAAAATTAAAAAAGATGAAAAAGTAAAAACCTTTAAATACAAATTAGGGAAGCTTCCAAAAAATATTCCAGGCTATTACGAAACTAATTTAGTCGTCATCCAAAAAGGAAAAGTGTGTAGAATAATGCACTTAAATGGATTTTGTGTTGACCCTAATTTAAATGTTAACCTCGGGCAATTGGTGTTGGAAGACTTTGTACACGAATTTCCTATTCCTCCCATTAAAGACTTAGTGCCAGATGTGGATAAAAAATCCATTGTCTCTATTGTTCCCTTTGAACGTGGCAGGTCTGATTACGATTATACGGATGTAAAACCAATGATAGATACCTTGACTTTTGACAAATTTAATGTTCAAAAAATCGGAATTAAAGCATTCACCTCCATTGAAGGAAGTGAAGCCATCAATAAAAACTTACAATTGAAAAGGGCCAACAGCATTGTTGGAGCAATTGAAAAAGAACAGAAAAAAGAGATTCCAAATACCATAGCATCCATGCCAAATTGGAAGCTGTTTCATGAACAAATTAAGGCCCACAAAGAATTGGCTGCCCTTAAAGGAAAATCAGAAGATGAAATCATTGAAAAACTAAAAAGCAAGGATTATGTGGAAGAAATAGAGGCTTTCCTTGCTCCACAACGAAGAGCAGAAATTACCATGGACATTGTAACGGTAATTAATGCAGAAAACCGAGAGGCTTATTTAGCGCATCAGTTCAAAACCTTGATTAAAGACATTCTTGAAATGTATCAAAAAAAGAAGGTGATTACTGTTGAAATTCGTAAAAAGGTAATGGAACTCCTGCTACTCCAAAATTACATCTGCTACAATGCTGAACAAGGAAATATAGACAAAGAAATCATCAAAAAAATAAAGGTTCCCAACCACTTACTTTTCAATAGTTTAAAATTGAATGAACTTTGGTTAGAATCTAAGTACGACAAAGATTACTGGAAAGATGAGGCGAGAATGCTCCTACTCTATAACCGATTAAAAGTACAGGCTTTTGACAATAAATCTGATGAATTGTCTACCTACAATTTTTGCATGTTATACACCAACCTCTGGAAACGATTGGCTGAAGATCAAAACCAACCAAAGCCATCAGATGTAGATCCTTTAGTAAGCTCTTTAATAGGTTTAGACAAACGATCAGATAAGGTAAGTAAAGAGAAAATAGACACGCTGCTCTTTAATTTTAATGCCAAAGCAGTTCCTTATTATTTTAATAATGGCGAGTACCAAGAAGTAAAAGAGAGAATTAAAGAGGGCTGTACTTTTATTCTTGGTTTTTATGCCAAAGATGGAATAGACGAAGAATTGGCTTTTAAATTGGCCAAGTATTTTATGAGCTACAAACAATATGGTTTGGCCTATCAAGTAATGTTACCATTTGTTCATGTAGACGAACCTCATCATGGTATCCTCATGTTATTTGCAAAATTGAGTTTTGAGCATCCTCAGGAACATCCTGAAAGCAACTATGCAGATTGGCTCATTAAAATCTCAAACATTCTAACACCAGAAGAATGGTGCCCTTTATTTGTT
>JAESUI010000160.1 GCA_016763135.1 Flavobacteriales bacterium | reverse complement strand
TTTTTTTTTATAAAATATACATTTGTTCTTTCGCAAAACTTTGACGGGTTCCACCATTCCCATTGAGTATTTCCTGTTGCAATAATATCTCCATTTGATAATTCAACAATCCCACGAAATCCTTCAAAAGATGCACCTGTAAACTGTTGTTCCCACAAAACTGTTCCTATACCGTTTACTTTTATAATAAAAGCATCATAATTAGTCCCTGCTCCAAAACCTTCAGTCTGACCAGCAATAGCATATCCTCCATCTTGTGTCTGTACAACAGAAATACTATTTCCATCATCTATGGAAGCACTACCATAAGTGTTGCTCCATTCAACAACTCCATTCACATCAACCTTAACTAAAACTATATCTTTGGCTCCCGCTCCAGAACTTGTCGTTTCTCCTGCTATTATGTAGCCATTATCTGTTGTTCTTTTGATATCATGAGCTCTTTCAGCACCAATACCACCAATCACTGTTTGAAAAGAAGATCCTCCACATTGGCTGTAAACTAGTTGAGAAGAAAACAAAATAATTACACATAGTAATTTCTTAAATACACACATTTTAATAAGTTTTATAAGTTTTAATCTAAGCGAATTTAACCATATTCAATAGAAAAACCTAAAAAAAAAAATGAAAAGCCCCTCAATCATGAGGGGCTTTTTTGCACTAACTAAACAGGTTGGTTTTCGATAACTAATCGAAATTGTTTATGGAAGGATTACTAAACTAACTTTAAAACTACCTAACTATTGCCTATATTTTAGTGACATTTACATTAGTGGTAGCATAAAATGATAATTGGAAACCATTCATCACATTTGTACTACTCTACTTCTTCTATTATTGGCTCAAATATTCTTATTGAATCTAATTGGGTAGCTGTTACACCATCAATTTCGCTACAATCCAAACAAGTTAATCCATCTTCTAGCATCACCCATTTTTGTTCTAACATATCACTATCCCAAGTATCAGTTACATTATCCACATTATGAATAATTCGTTTTAATGATCTATCTAAATAAATTGATTTACCAACTGGTAAGTACAATTTAACTCTAACTTCTTGCCCTCTAATTTTATTCTCTTTTATAGTCGCTAAATAATTCCCTAAAAAGATAGAACTATCGTTAACACTATAACTATAACTTATCATTTTAGCATTAGTACTAGCATCTTTTCTTGATTTTCCATTAGAAGACTTCAGTACTTTTAATTCCATACTATCTGTTTTGCTTTTATAGATGTACAGTCTAATATCATTCATATAAATTGAATCTTCATCTAATGATATAATTGAATACTTCTCTTCTAAAACTCCTTTTCCTGGGTTTTCTTCAATACTTGCGCTAATATAAAAATCATCTATCTCGTCACTAATTACTTCAACACTTGTTACAGTCTCATCATGAGTAAGTTCCGTACCCATTCTTATGCCAACCATAGCACACATAAAAATTCCTATTACCCATAGGATGAACAAACCTATACCTATGCCACTATGTGTTTTCACTTTAAACAACAATTTTACTCCCGCATAAATCAACATTATAATTGGTAAGCCAATAGTTATTGTTATTCCAACAATAGCCATATAATATTGATTTTCAGAAATAAATATTAGGTTAAAGAATTCAGTTGCTTCAAATGAAAATATTCCATCGGGAGTTATTGAAAATATAGTTTCTGAACCTACTAGCATGCCTACTAGGCCAACTAACCAAAAAGTTCCAACTATTAAAAAAACAACCCCTACTATTTTTCCTAAAACTTTAAAAATACCTTTGAAAATTTGGAATAAAAAACTGAAAAACGCTTCAAAAGCAGTTTCTGCCTTTTTACCATATTGCTGTCCATTTTTCTTTAAATTTTCACTTACACGATCTGCTTCTTGTTTAAATGTTTTACTGATGTTATCAATATTTACAGGATCTCCTTTCATTTGAAGTTTATCAGAAGCAGTCTTAGCTTCTGGCATCACTATCCATAAAATGATGTAAAGTAAAAACCCAAACCCAACAAATAATGCAACAACGAAAAACAATCTCAACCATATTGTCTCAATTCCAAAATAAGCTGCAATTCCAGAAGCTACACCTCCTATCATCCTATCATCTGGATCTCTAAAAAGCTTTTTTGCTGTTGAATATGTTCTTTGTTTTGATGAAAAACTTTCTTGCGGCTGTGGCTCATCTTCATCCTCGTCAACATATTGCTCAGGCTTACCCATAATAGTAATTACCTCTTCAACATCTTGTGATTGTATCACTTGACTGTCTGAAGAAATTTTCTCGTTAAATAATTCAGCAATTCTTGCTTCAATATCAGTCATTATTTCATTACACTCTTCAGAGTTTTTGAAATAACTTTTAATCTTGTTTAAATATTTTTTTAATTCCTCATAAGCATCAACTTCTATATGAAAAACTATTCCGCTAATATTTACTGTTACTGTTTGATTCATTATATATAGATTATATTATTGTCTTGTTGTTGTTTTTATTTCTATAATTTTTTAAAGGTGAAATTATAGTTGTAAATCTCCTCACTATCATGTTCTTCTTCTATTTTCATTTTTGATAATTTCTCAACTAACTTCGTTTTGATTAATTCATCAGAATAATTCATTTCAAGAATTTCTACAAAACCTTCTTCATTTATTTTAAAACTAATTTTTACAAATTCAGAGCTATTTTTCTCAATAGGTAAAGTTCCTTTTTCAAATACTACTATATCTTGTAACTTTTCGTTTATGTTAATTGTGCCGTAACTTTTATTCCCATTTAAAAATGAAGAACTGAAGATTACTACTGCTGCTATAATTGTTTTCATGTTTTTTATTTTTCGAAATAAGTAAATCTTATTTCTTGTTATTTTACTATTTTGTTTTTCTTGTTAATTTCACTGCTTTAACTAAATCATCCCAAGTTGTTTCTAACTCTTTTAAAAACTCCTCTCCAATTTTAGTTAATTGATAATACTTTCTCGGAGGTCCAGATTTAGACTCTTCCCATCTGTAAGAAAGTAATCCTGCATTTTTTAATCTTGTTAATAAAGGATAAAGCGTTCCTTCCACAACTATTAGCTTTCCAGCTTTTAATTTTTCTATAATTTCTGAAGGATAAGCTTCTCCGCTTTTTAAGATGGATAGAATACAATATTCTAATACTCCTTTTCTCATCTGCGCTTTTGTATTTTCTATCTTCATACTTGT
>JAESUI010000159.1 GCA_016763135.1 Flavobacteriales bacterium | reverse complement strand
TGGCATTGAATTTTTCCCGCCCATAACTTCATACATATCCCAATAAACACTACCAGAACTTATTGTTGCTTCTTTCATAGCATCTCTTACAGCTTCTAAATAAGGGTAGGTAACGTACTCAGTTTTTTCTTTTACAGACATATCACTTGGGCCGATAACAATTATAGCGGCATTTGGATTTCTTCTTTTCATGAAATTAATTTGAGATTTAAACCATCTCCCATAGTCTGTTGCTGCTTTATCAGTTTTGATGTAAGGAATGGTGTTGCCTCCAAATTCCATTATAATAAGGTTGGGAGAGAGGCTTGCATACATATTACCTAAGAGAGTTGCATCTTGTTTTGTAAAGATGGTCCCAGATGACCCTCTTAATGGAATGTTATCCATAACAACTCCACTACCACCTTCTAAAGAAATCCCATAAATATCAGGGCTGTCACTTCCATTAAAGGTTATCGTTATTTCATCTGGTGTAGATGAAAAATTAGCTTGAATAGTTTGAAATGGTGTATTGGCTGCAATTATTCCAGACTTTATAGTTTCGCCATCAGCCAATATGTTATAATTAATTGGAGTGTGCGAGTTACTTAAGAATATTTTGAGTTGAGAAAAAGTTTTAGTTCGACTATAAGAGGCTCGTGGTTTCCTTATTTTTAACCAAGCTTCATATTTAACAGTATCACTAATAATGTCTGATTTTGGCATTGGAGCATAACGACAAAATGCCATTAGTGCACCATATTTCATATGTTTAACAGTAGAGTCTTTTCTTCCAAAACCGGGGTATCTTTTCCAGTTTTCTGAAAACTCTGTATTTACGCTCATTTTTCTAGCCACTTGTATAATGGGGAATAAGCCAACTCCATAGCCTCCAAATTTCTTTTGTAATTCATTTCTTAAGAAAGAAGTAATTCTATCAGCTTCAATTTGAGAATCACCATAATGCATTATTCTTACTTTCTTGTTCTTAGCATTATCTAAAGCAGCGAAAAAACGATGCATTGCAGATTTACCTTTATCGTTTAGCTGTAAACCTTGTCTGAATTTTTTCAAGGAATCTAGTTTATGGAGGATAACTGTGGAATCTATTTTACTTACAACAACAGTAGAATCGAATAGTTCAGCTATATCATCCTCATATTTTAATAAGCTATCCTCCTCTATTTTCGGAATAAAAAAATCGCTTGCAGTTGGGAATTGTAAGGTTGAACTTCCAATTTGAATTCCTTTTTCGGGAAAAACAAGCATTATCAGACACAGTAATCCCATTACAGCTAATAAACTTACTAGTGTCATTAATGGAGATGCTTTTTTATGGTCAGGTGTATTATCGTCCATTTATTGTTTTGGGATTTTTAATACTTGTCCTACATCTAAGTTTCCATCAATACCATTAAAATCCATAATGTTTTGAGCTGAAACTCCCGAGAATTTTTTGGCAATGAGCCATAAGTTATCGCCAGATTTAACGGTATAGGTGGTTTTTACTCCTTTACTTATTATGGTCTTTACATCTTTAGGTTTTGAATCCGTTGGTTTTAGTTTATCAATTTTAGGTTTTGGAGTTTTTCCATTGGATTTCTTTTTTCCGTAAATTGTAAGTTTCTGACCAATATCAATACGAGTTCCGTTTAGGTTATTCCAGTTTTGTATTTGTGAGACCCTAACATTAAAGCGTTCAGCAATTACTCCTAAAACATCACCAGATCGAACTCTGTAAACAAAAGGATCTCCATTTTTAGGGATAATAAATTTTGGAATTACAGATGCTGGTTTACGCATCACAGAATCCTGATAGAAATAGATGCTGTCTTTAAATTTAAGAAACTTGTCTTTAGTTCCTTTAGGGAAATAAGCGTTAAAATTAGTAGGAAAAGTTTCTCTATTTAAAGTAGGGTTCAAAAACTTAAAGTCACTCGATTTTGTTTTAATTACATGATTGATTGCTTCAAACTTTAGTTTTCTTTCAATTAAAACAGTATCTGTTTTAATATTTGGGTTAGGTTGAATGGCACCATAAGAATCGTAGTTGTAAATGTAATTCATAGCTACAAATGCCTGAACTAAGTCTTTTGTTTCATTAGGTAAATATGGATATATTTCTTTGTAGGTCGTAGCTGAATGTCTTTTTAGTAATTTATTTACTGTTACAACTCCAGATGAATAAGCAGTTAAGGTGAGTTCCCAGTCATCATATTTAACATATAAATCTTTAATATAGCGAGTTGCAGCTTTAGTAGATTTTTCAAAATCTCTACGTTCATCAATCAATTTATTAACGGTTAAACCATATTTAACTGCTTGCGGATAATTTAAATGCCAATACCCTTCGCCACCAATTCCGTTAGAAGAACTGGGATTAAAGGCAGAAAGGACAGCAGGTAATAGGCCTAATTCTTTAGGGAGATTGTTGATTTTAAGATTATTTTCGATAATTGGTTGATATAATTTTAATAAGCTAAATAGAGTAGGGCACTTCGCTGATTTTTGAGAGAAGTAAAAAGCTAAATACTCATTCCTGATTTTATCAGAATTGGTAGGAAAAGAAGAACACAATTGATCGTTATTAAAATAGAATAAAGAATCAGCAGTATTTATTGCTCCACCTTGATAATTGTTCCATTTTTTTTCAAGTTTAATATCAGAGAGTGAAAATAATTTGGTGTTGTAGGTTATCTTTTTTATTTGCTTAAATTCTTGGGCATATATAGAGGTGTAATTCTCTTTATCTGATTGACTAAAAGAATCAATAAAACAAATTGCAAATAATGAAAAGAAGCTCCATTTTAACCATGTTGTTTTAGTGATATTTAGCATTAAATACATTTTGTAATTAAGTAAATGTAAATATGCTTTAATCTATTGGTAAATTAATGGGTTTTAAGCTTAGTTTATGAACAGAGAAGTGTTAAACTTTATACTCTTAAGATGCTCAATTTCTAGGTTTAAATTTAATTTCAAAGAAGGTTCCTTTGTCTTCTAATCTGATAATATCTCCATCTAATTGAGTAACAAATATTTTAATTAATTCCATACCTAAACTGCCTTCTTCTTTTTCTAATATTCCTTTCTCCATTCCAGAACCGTTGTCTCCAATCAATAAGGTATACATATTTTCTTTCTCATTTAAGGTGAGACTAATTACAACTTTTCCTTTATCTGTAGTATTAAAGGCATACTTTAAAGCATTAGATATAATTTCATTCAATAATAGTCCTAAAGGAATAAGTGTGTCTATGTTAAATTTTACTTTTTCAATTTTAATATCAAGAAATATATCACAATTGATAGAGTAAGTGTCAATTAAATCATTGGTTAATGCCATAATGTAATCTTGGAAATCAATGTGAGCTAAATCTCCAGATTGGTACATTTTTTCGTGAATTAATGCCATAGAACGAATCCTATTTTTTGCTTCATCAAATAATGCTAAAGCGGCTTTGTCTTTAGTATATCCAGATTGGATACTTAACAGGCTAATGATCACCTGCATATTGTTTTTTACTCTGTGATGTATCTCTTTTAAAAGAATTTCTTTCTCATCTCTTTGAGACTCGATTAGCATTGTTCTTTCTTTTACTTTTTCTTCAAGCTCTTTACTCACCTCTCTTTGCTGTTTTTCTTTGAAAGAAGAAATTTTAAAAATGATATAAAAAATTAAGATTGTAAAAGCTAAAATTAACCACCATTTTTTCCACCATGGAGAAGTAATTTTAAAACTATAACTTGCTGGCTCTTGATTCCAAACACCATCTTCATTCCTTGCTCTTACATCAAAAGTATAATCTCCAGGAGGAAGATTGGAGTAGGTTGCAAAATTTTGATCTGTTGAACTAAACCATTTATCATCAAAAGGAGTTAGTTTAAATCGATATTGGACATCTTCCGGATAGGTCAGGTTGATTGCAGAAAACTCAAATGTTAAATGGTTTTCATCGTAATCTAAAACAAGATCAGCAGGTAGGTTATTCCATTTTATTAATTTTTTAGAATAGTTTAACCAATTAACATCGTTAAAATATAACTTAAGATTATTTATGTGGATTAATGGCTCAAACACATTTGTTCTATCATTGGTTGGGTTATATTTAATTAGCCCCTTAACTGTACCTATCCATAAATTGTTTTTTTTATCTTCAAATATTGCTCTACTATTACATTCAATACCTCTAAATCCTTGTTTCGATTTGTAATTTTTTATTCTGCTTATTTGTCCATAACTATCAAAACTAATTCTATCAATTCCATTATTGGTCCCTATCCATAAGTTACCTTTTTTATCGCCATGCATTAAATAAATTACGCCAGAAGAAAGGCCATCTTTAACACCAATTGCTTTAAAATCTAGTCCATCATATCTTACAGCGCAACGGTCAGTTCCAAACCAAATTTTACCATATTTATCTTCAGTGATACTTCCTATATAAGAATTGCAAAAACCTTTAGCATTTGCGAAACTTAGAAATTTATTATTTGCATATTTGGTTACGCCATTCCCAGTTCCAATCCATATATTCCCTTTAGAATCTTGAAATAAAGAATGAATATAGTCATGAGATAGTCCGTCAGCAGTGGTGAAGTTTTGGAAAGAGGTGTAATCATATTTTGATATGCCTCCTCCATAGGTTCCGATCCATAAGTTCCCATCAATGTCTAATAATAGCGCTCTAGTGTTGTTACTTGGCAACCCATCTGATGTCGTAAAATTTCTAAAAACTCCGTTTTTATACCTTGTTAAGCCTTTGCTTGTTGCAAACCATAAGTTTCCTTTATTGTCAAATAATGAAGATCTTATGGTATTGCTGCCTAGTCCATTTCTAGTTGTAAATTGAGTAGAAACACCATCTTTGTATTTGTAAATCCCTTCATCAGATGTTGAGACCCATAAAAACCCTTCGTTATCTGCAGTAATGCTAAAAATACTTGGGCTATTTAATCCTTGAACTTTATTGAAATAAGTAAATGCTTTATTGCCATACTTAATTAATCCACCTCCATTAGTTCCAATCCATATATTTCCTGATCTATCTAAAAATAGCTTTGTTAAACTATTAGTAACTAAACCATTCTTTTTTGTGATGTGAGTTATAACATTATTATTATTGACTAAATAAGCTCCAGTATTTTTTGTTGTTATCCATACATTTTTTTCTTTATCTAAAAGGATATCTGTTATTTCAGCATTCATACCTTTAACTAGTTCTTTATCAAATTCAATTACTTTGTTAGTAACACTTCCTAATAATAATTTTGTAATTCCATTATCGGTCCCGATATATATATTTCCTTTTGAATCTTCTCCAATAGCTGTTATTCTGTTTGATGGTAGTCCTTCTTTTGAGGATATGTATATAATTTCTTTTTCAGTAAAAAGACTTATGCCTTCGTTAGTCCCTACCCATATCCCCGTAGAATTCTCAAATATGCAATTGATAATATTGCCCTTTAACTTATGGTTTTCTTTTGTAAATTTCTTAAAACCGCCATTTTCATAAATAACAATCCCAAGATTACTTCCTATCCATACTTTTCCTTTTTTGTCTGTAAAAACAACATTGTGCCCATTTTCATTTAATAATCCATCTTCTTACTTGAATTTAAAAAAATTACGTCCATTGTATTTTGTAACCCCTCCCCATGTAGAGGTCATCCATATATTACCTTGTTTGTCTTCACTTAGACTGGTAATAATATCACCAGAAATCCCGTCTTTCTCAGAGTATTTTGTAAAATTAATCCCATCAAATCGACAGACCCCACCACCAGAAGTTCCTATCCATAAGTGCCCTCTATTGTCTTGCACAATAGCATTTACTCTTGATTGAGAGAGACCTTCTTCAACATTGTAGTACTCAAAATTATAGGTTTGAGAAAATGAAGTAATACTTACAAAAAATGCAAGTATTAGAATTATATATGGGTTTAGTTTTTTAATTTTTTCTTATTTTGTACTATACAATAATAACCTAAATAATTTAGTTAAAAAAATTATTGGTTAACCTCCAACCTTCTTTGTTTTTAAGTATCCCATGTTGATTAACAGGTCATGGATTTTGTCCTTAAATTCTCCT
>JAESUI010000014.1 GCA_016763135.1 Flavobacteriales bacterium | reverse complement strand
AAATTAGACCTAGAATTGCCATAACTATTGGCATATAAATCATCATTGCTTCCATACTATATAATATATTGATTTTTTAAAATATTTTTTAGGGTGGCAAAAGTAGGTAATAAAATGAAGAATGAAGAATGAAGAATGAAGAATTTGGAGTTAGTCGTTGAAAACGATAGTTCTAACTGATAAAAAACATTATTCAATAATCAATTATCTATACAATACTTGTTTTGTTGCTTTAATTATTTTGTCAACATTTGGCATGTATGCCTCTATTAAAGGTATAGAGAAACTCATCGGAACATCAGCTCCAGTAACTCTACCAATAGGTGCATCTAAATAGTCGAAAGCATTTTGTTGTACTTTATATGTAAGTTCTGTAGAAAATGAACCTAATGGCCATGTTTCTTCAATAAAAACCATTCTGTTAGTTTTCTTTACAGAATTAATAACGGTATCATAATCAATAGGTCGTAAACTTCTTAAGTCAATAACTTCAGCATTAATACCTTCTTTAGCTAATTCTTCAGCGGCAGTATTAACTAGTTTCATCATTTTACCAAAACTAACTAGTGTCACATCAGTTCCTTCTTTAACTATATCAGCAACACCAATAGGTATAATGTATTCTCCTTCTGGCACTTCTCCTTTATCACCATACATTTGTTCTGACTCCATAAATAAAACTGGGTCATTGTCTCTTATTGCAGCTTTTAATAATCCTTTTGCATCTTTTGGATTCGAAGGCTGTACTACTTTTAAACCTGGACAGTTTGCGTACCAGTTAGAGAAATCTTGAGAATGTGTTGCTCCTAATTGGCCAGCGGCTCCTGTTCCTCCTCTAAATACAATAGGGATGTTTAATTGACCACCAGACATATTATACATCTTTGCGGCATTGTTTACTATTTGGTCTATACAAACTAAAGAGAAATTCCATGTCATGTATTCAACTATAGGACGTAAACCATTCATAGCTGCAC
Source organism: Flavobacteriales bacterium (assembly GCA_016763135.1). Lineage (GTDB taxonomy): Bacteria > Bacteroidota > Bacteroidia > Flavobacteriales_E > Vicingaceae. Next base: position 3,483 of record JAESUI010000014.1, on the reverse strand, counting down.
CAACAGCAATTCCAGAAAAACCATTTTCAGCAATAGGAGTGTCAATGATTCTTTTAGCTCCAAATTCATCTAACATTCCTTTACTTACTTTATAAGCACCATTATATTCGGCAACTTCTTCCCCTAAAAGAATGATACTTTCATCCTTTCTCATTTCTTCACACATAGCTTCATTTAAAGCCTCTCTAAACTGAATTTCTCTCATTGTGATAAATTTCTAATCGGCCCAAAATTATAAAATAAAAGTAGTTTTTTAATGTTTTTAATATTTAAAGCTATTTTTGAGGGATAAATGACAAGAAATAAAGAGCTATATAAACAATTTTGTGAGCAGGAAAGTATTCCTCTGTTTCTTCAGTATAAATGGTTTAATGCTATTTATGAGGATAAGGAATGGGATATTGCTATAGATCAGAAGGCTGGTAATATTTTAGGTGTATTACCTTATGTTATTGCTAAAAAGAAGAGTTTTAAAGTTATTACGCCTCAATTTTTAAGCCCATATCAAGGTGTTTGGATAAAATATCCAGAAGGACAGAAGTATGCATCTAAGGTTGGTTTTGAAAAAGAAGTTATTAATGGGTTGATTGAGCAATTACCAAAAGTAGACGCTTTTAAGCAAAATTTTTTACCAGGATTTACTAATTGGATGCCTTTTAATTGGAAGGGATATGAACAGTCAACAAGGTATACCTATATAATAAATGACATTTCTGATACAGATAAAGTATTCACAGACTTTAAAGAAAACATAAGAAGAGAGGTTAGGAAGGCAGGAAAATCAATGACTGTTGAAGTTGTTGAGGATATAGACCTAATGTTTCAAATGAAATTAAAAGTCTATGAAGCTAATAATGATACATATCCTATCCCATTAAATAAACTTAAAACCATTTATAATTATTGTAAGGAGAATAATTGTGGTGAGTTACTAATTGCAAAAGATAGTGACGATAATATTCATTCTATACTATTGTATGTATGGGATAATGAATCTGCTTATTACTTACATGGGGTAACTGATTTTACATTTAAAACTTCTGGATCTATGAGCTTGTTATTGTGGGAGGCGATTAAGAGATCTGCTACAAAAACAAAAGCATTTAACTTTGAAGGGAGTATGGTGGAATCTATAGAGCGTTATTTTAGAGGTTTTGGAGGTGAACAAACGCCTTATTTTCAGATAAGTAAAACAGATTCTAAAGTGCTAAAACTGTTGAATTATTAAAAAGGCTGCAAAAAATATCTCCAGTTTAGGTGCTTCTTTATATAGTTTGGATAGCTTAATAAAGAAAACGGATCACAATCTTATTTTACCTTTTTATCATATTGTTTCAGATGATAATCCAGTTCATATTAAGAATCTTTATCAACCAAGAAGTATAAAAAGGTTTAAGGAAGATTTAGCATTTTTATTGGAGAATTATAAATCAATCTCTTTAAAAGAATTAATATCTCTAAACAAAGAAGGAAAAACTATAGATGAAAACTGTTTCCATTTAACTTTTGATGATGGATTGAGTGAATTTTATACAGTTGTTGCTCCAATACTAAAAGAAAAGAATATACACGCAACAGTTTTCTTAAATTCAAATTTTATTGATAATAAGGAGTTGTTCTACCGGTTTAAAGCCAGTATACTTTTTGAAGAGTTAAAGGATGAGGATGTTTTAGCTATATCATATAATAATAGAAACCTACTTGATGATTTAGCATTAAAGAATGGAATTGATTTTAATGAATACTTAAAGGAAAAGAGTCCTTATTTAACTTCAGTACAAATAAAAGAGTTAATAGCTCAAGGGGTTACTTTTGGAGCCCATAGTAAAAGCCACCCTTTATATAAAGAGTTAAGTTTTGAAGAGCAAATTATTGAAACCAAAGAAAGTATTGAAACTGTAGTTGACCAGTTTAAGTTAGCTTATAAAGTATTCTCATTTCCTTTTACTGATGATGGAGTTTCTAAGGCATTTTTTGATGCAATTACAAATTGTACTGATATTACTTTTGGTTGTGCAGGACTTAAAGAAGATAATGCACCTAAACATTTCCAACGAATAGCAATGGAAACAAATAAGAGTGGTAAAGAAATTATTAAGGCTGAATACCTTTATTATTTAATGAAAGAAAAAGCTGGGAAACATAAAATTATTAGGCAATAACTTCGCCATTGATATAATTTCTCAAAAATTCGTGATGTGGTGTTAAATCTCCACCTTTACAAATAGTTGCTCTATCAATAACACCTTCTTTGTCATCAATTAAGTGAGGTAAAACTTTATCAATAAACTCTCTACCAAAATCAATTGAAGCATCTTTAGGTAGCTCACAAGGTAAATTATCTACAGCCATTACGCATATATCGCCTTCATCTTCACATGAGGCCCAATCACAATCACTTTCAGTTTCTGATTGAGGGTGATAAGCATAAAGAGGATCTTTAATTGTTGAAGGACGAAGTGTACATGCCACAGGGCCATCAATATCACAACTTATATCACCAACAACTTTAATCTTAAAGTCAGGAGATTTAGCATCTTCCCTAGTGAAAATAAAAGGAGCTCTGCTGTCCCAAAAATGACAAGCAATGTACATGTCGGCCACTTTTGCATAATCCATAAATGTGCATTCAAAATGGGTGGGGTCATCATAGTACTCTTGTTTAACAAATGGTTCCCCATCTTTTCTAAGATGACAATCTACTGGTAATAAGGAAGTGTAAACAGGTTCAGTGAAGGTTTGCTCAAGGAATTCTTTTGGACTAACTCTTTTTATGTTTAGTTTCTCCATAATTTCTCCAGCACCTTTGGCTACCCTTCCAGTTCCAGATAAAACGATTTTGTAATCAGGTGGCAATACAACTTTAGAAAACTCACTTTCCATTTCAGCTCTATCTTCACATAAATAAGCTCTTTTTAAATCGTAATTTCCTGTTCTTTTGCCATAAGCGTAAAATGAATTATAGCAACCAACAATTCCTGCATATTTACCAAAACCAATTAATCGAACACCTTTTTCATTGGTTAACCCTTCATAATCTACCATTGCAATGTTTTTTTCAATCATTGCAATTAGTAAATTTCTATTGTAGTCTTGTTTTTTTGTTGTGTGAGAAAAGTAAAAATAAGTTTTGTTAGGTATTAGTTGATTTATAGGTACTTCTTTAACACCTAACAATACATCACAATCATCAACAGAATCAACCATTTTCACTCCCAATGCTTCATATTCCGAAGCTTTAAATCTTCTAACATCACTATTCTGAACAACTAAATCAACTGAAGGGAAATTATCCATTATCTCTTTACATTGAGTAGGAGATAGTGGAACTCTCTCGTCTGGTGGAGTTTTTCCTTCTTTTATGATGCCAATTTTCATGAACACAAATATACAACCTTAACTTCTTTTCTTAACAGATTTAGATGTGAAAATAGAAAATTGTCTAATTTTGTACAGTTCTTTGAAAGTATTGGGGTCGTTTTT
>JAESUI010000158.1 GCA_016763135.1 Flavobacteriales bacterium | reverse complement strand
TTATTGATATGGAAGTAATTTCTATAGATCAAAACACTAAGCTTGGTGATGATGTTTTTCAATAATTAGTAGTTAATACTAAATAAAAAAGCCCACTCAATTGAGTGGGCTTTTTTTTGTTAATAATTATAAAAAAGGATTGATAAAGAGTAGGTATTTATATGAATTATTTTATTTCACCTTTTATTCTAATATCCTGCCATTCATATAATTACAATATATTTTTTTATGTTGGTTGTCTATTGTTACAACAAATATGTCTATATTTATTACCTTGATGCCAATAAATATGATCAAAAAATTACTATTTATTACAACACTTTTCAGTTTAGTTTGTATAAACGTAACTGGGCAAAATAATTATTTAGAGTGGGTGGATGGCATGGGTAATAATGGTTCAGATATAGGACGTTCAATTGTTGAATGGGGTGGGGACATCTATATTACTGGTTCATTTGAAGATACTGTTGATTTTGATCCAGGACCAGGAATATTCAATTTAATTTCAAATGGAGGAAAAGATATCTTTTTACAGAAATTAGATGCTAATGGTGACCTACTTTGGGCTAAATCAATAGGCGGAGTTTCTGATGATGAAGGTATGTGTATAGCCTTGAATGCCAATGGATGGATTGGTGTGACAGGATATTTTCAGGATACAGTAAATTTTGCTCCTCCAACTGGTTCTAACTATTTATCTTCTGTTGGTGGGAAGGATATTTTTGTTTTAAGTATAGCTGCAAATGGTGATTTTAGGTGGACTAAATCTATCGGAGGAACTGCTGATGATGTAGGAACTTCAATCACAGTTGATGTCTGGGTAGATTATTATGTAACTGGGTATTTTTCTGGAACTGTTGATTTTAATCCAGATACAGGAATTACAAACCTTGTATCAACAGCAGGGTACGATGCATTTGTTTTAAAACTTTCTGATAATAATTGGGGAAGCTTTATATGGGCACATCCTATTGGCGGTTCAGGTTATAGTTGGGGGACATCTATTGTAGCAGATCAATGGGCCCTAAATCAATTATATGTAATTGGTGTTTATGATGGATCGATAAATATCGACATGTTTACAGGTGGAACTTTAACACTAGGCACTTTAGGGGGGCTTGATATTTTTGTAGCACATATGGATATTCAACTTGGTGATTTTATGTGGGTAAAAGTTTTTGGTGGATTTCTAAACGATTGGGGAACCTCTATATCAGTTCGAAATTCGGGGACATGGCCCGAATTATACATAACAGGCAGCTTTCAAGGTACTACAATGGATTTTCAAACAGGAGGGACAACTAACTTAGTTTCTGCTGGAGGAGAAGATGCTTTTGTTCAAAAATTGAATGGGCTAAGTGGAAACATAATATGGGAGAAGTCTATGGGTGGGCCATTAGATGATAAAGCTTATTCTATTTCTTCAAATTGGACTTCAAATATATCTTTAACGGGTAGTTTTAAAGATACTGCTGATTTTGATCCATCCTCAGGAATAGCTAATTTAATATCTAATGGAGAAGAAGATATCTTTGTTCAAGAACTCGATCCTAATGGTAATTTTGTTTGGGCTAAATCTATGGGAGGAATAGGTTCTGATATAGGTTATTCTATTTCAAATAATGCCTTTGTAACAGGTTCATTTGAAAATACAGTAGATTTTGACCCAGATACTGGGATTACTATTTTAGTATCTAGTGGATTAGAAGATATATATGTATTAAAATTAGGGGTACCTGTTGGTGTTGAAGAATTTGAGGATAGATTATTTTTGCCTGTTTACCCTAATCCAGCAAATTCAATAATTACCATTGAAATTCCAGCATATAGAGGGAAACTTGAAGCAATTTTTCACCTAATTGATGTTACAGGAAAACAAGTGCTGTCTAAATCCATTCAATCTAATACCACCCAACTAGATGTTGGTTGGTTACCCAAAGGTCTCTATTTTTATCGTTTCTTAGATAAAAGAAACCAACTCAATTATACAGGAAAGTTGGTGGTTCAGTAACGTTTTGAGAAAACATTCTGTTCACTCAATTACAATCTCCATCCTAATCTTATTCGGAATGGTATTGGTTAAAAACTCTACCGTACACGTTTTTGGAGTGTGTTCCTTAGGGTTGTATGTTAACTTCAATTCTAAAGGCTCCATACGTGGTATTTCTAAACCGGGTAAGTCAATCGTAAAACCTTCACAACTAAAAGTAGCAGCGAATATTTTTAAAGGAGCTTCACCATTATTAATCAGCTTAATTGTTCTTTCAGTTTGTCCGAGTGTTAAATGAAAAACGGAATCCCTAAAAGTTAAGAGTGGTAGTTTTTCTATTTCAGAACCATCCATTGCCACTTGATTGGTGTCATTTGCTTGTATGGCGATAATCTCAATTTTACGTTCCATTGCAGCTCCCGGACTGTAAATAGAGTTACGTTGATCTTTAATGTCATCACTAATAGTCGCTGATTGGTATTCCCCAAAAGGTACTTTAATGAAAATTAACTGCGCTTCATTTTTAGCAGTATTATTTATGTAGGGTAAAATTTTGCCACTTTCATATTCACTCAAATAGTTAATTAAACTCGATACCCTACGTAATGTCAAGTTTACATTATAATCAGATTTAGAAAGTGGACTTGCAAAACCTTTAATGGTTAGTGTAACTGTTTTTCCAGCTTCTAGTTCTTTAATTAGTAAAGGAGTGAATAAAGCTAAATCACTAGGGCCTTTATCAATGTGTTCACTAAATAAGTCTTCTATGTCTAATAAAGCATCTAGCTTCTCATCTTTCTTTAAACCTTGGGCATACTCTCTTTTATACTCATTATAAAGTCTCGTGTAGTCTTTATAGGTTGTTATGTAGTTTAGGTTGGTTAACGTGTCTGTGGTTCTTGGGTTTGGTCTATCGTTATGGAAATATAGTCTTACAGGCAAGTAACGGTTTAACTCTTCCAAGGTAGTGTACATTGGTTTTACAGTATCCGGTATTTCATATACCCAAATATCGTTACAACAAGTTTCTCCTTTTTTTGTGTAAGAACCTTTTCTGTTAGAAGTAATAAGCGCAGTGCTATTTCTAATGTTGTAGTAAAAATCATTGGTACTTGAGTTAATCGGAAATCCTAAATTCTCAGGTTTTCCAAAAGTAATTACATCAGATTTAGACTTAAAAATATCGAATCCTCCCAAACCATAATGCCAGTTAGAACTAAAGTATAAAGAAGTATCTTTTAGATTATAAAAAGGCGTTATTTCATCTTCAATGGTATTTATTTTATTTCCGGCATTTGCAGGAGCCATAAAGTTACCATTGGCACCTTTCCGCGCATACCAAATGTCTTTCATTCCTATTCCCCCTGGTCGGTCAGAAGAAAAGAAAAGGACTTCTTTTTCATCTATTACCGCAATACTTGGTTGGGAAGTAGTGTAGCCATCAATGTTTACGTTTTTTACTTCATAAGGAGTTTCCCAAGTTCCATTTTTGTAGTTGATGGCAAATATTTTACATTTATAATCACGGGTGCATCGGT
>JAESUI010000157.1 GCA_016763135.1 Flavobacteriales bacterium | reverse complement strand
CTTATTTTTAATGATGGAAATCCATTAAATATTTATGGTATAGGAGTTTATTTAGGAACACTATTAGTATTCATCCTTTTTTATGAATTGATGAAATGGTTTAGAAGACGGAAATCAATTAAAAAAGGTAATGAGAATAGAAACTAAATGATAAATAGACTAATTATACTACTAATTGGAATTGCTTTTTCATCTTAGCCTTAAGATCTTGTTATTTAATTTTTTGGTAAATTTTGTAAGAATTTAAACTCAAATCTAATTCTTTATATGAGTTTTTAAATGGAGCAGGAGAATTAATTAATTCCTCATGTTTATTGATTATATAATATTTGTGTGCCTCTGTATCAATACTGATGTTAGCCATTCTGCTTAAATAAGCAATTAAGCCCCAGTTTTCGTAAAGAGATGAAGAGCAACTAATAGTGCTTCCTTTGTCAACAATTTCAGCAATTTTTTCAATATCTGTAATCCTATCTTCATCTCTTTTATAGTCGCCAAATTTGATGATGCAAAAAATAAGAGAAGCAATAAATAATGTTGACATAAATACTCGTAATACAGCGATCGTTTTTTTTGTTAATTGACTAATGGAGGCATTTGCAAAAGGAGCAATTAAAATGCTTAACCCTAAAATGTAAAAAGACAGAGACATTACTAAATAATAAGCTCTTTGCTGATGGGTTATTGTTAATGGTATAGAGGCTGATAACCCAATTAAAAAGAAAAATATGGCAATCTGTTTATGTTTAGATTTTAGTGATTCTTTCTTTTTGCGATAAATAAAAAGAAAGATGCCCATAATAATTATCGGAGCAGCTATTTCCATTAATAGTTGGGCTAAAATTCCAAAACGATTATCAGTAGTAACTTCTCTTTCGTTATTCAATGATGGAATGAGTTGATGCTCGATATACAACATCATATTTTGCCTAAATCCATCTTCTATCAGTATTAAAAAGTAAAATAATACTGCAGGAATTATTAAGATTAATAAGGAATAAGCAATAGTTTTTAGTAAGCTTAATTGTCTGAATGCTATAAAATGAACAACAACAATTGCTAATGGAAATAAACCAACAAGCCCTTTAGTTAAAAAACAAAGTAAGATAAATAAGCTTCCAATAATTAGTAAGTAAATTTTATTGGATTGAATACCTTTTGAAATAAAATAAACAGAGAATAGCGCAAAAACACTAAGTGTATTCTCTATCATGTTGTTTTGGTAACTCCAAAAAATGATGGGTGTTGTTACCCAAAATAATATAGGAAGCCATGACAATGACTTAAAATTAAACGTTTTGGTAAATAATTTCCAGTTTAAGATTATTCCATAAATCGAAAGTAATGCCATGCTTAAAGAATAAAGCCGTTCTGCCAAAAAGCCACTTCCAAAAAGTTTAAAGAATAAGGATTGAACCCCAAAAACCAATGGTGGTTGCATGTAAAACTCATTGTACCATGTTTTTGTATAGTGGGGATGAAAAAAACCGCCTAATCCATTGGCTAAATTATTAGAAATAGCTGCATAAGTAATGCCATCTAAAAACATTCCTTTTTGCACTAGACCAGAAAGAATGAGTATGCTAAAAAGCGATAAAACAAATAACCAGAAAATTTTGTTGATGCTAAGTTTTTTCATTCACTCAAAGATATTTAATTTTAACTCAAGATTTAAAATAAATGAGAATATCAATACTTATACTTTTCTTGATTGGTTTTGTTGCTGTAAATGCTCAAACGGAAATTATTGCCCAACCTGGTGAATATGTTGAGGCTCAAAATTATGGTGGCAGAGTAGAATTTAAACGATTTCTGCAACAAGAAATAAATTATCCTGAAAAAGCATTGGCTAATAAAATTGAAGGAACCGTAGAACTTGCTTTTGTTGTAGATAGTAAATCTGGTAAAACAAGTAGGTTGGAGGTTAAAAAATCTGTTTCGCCTGAATTAGATGCTGAAGCAATTCGCTTGTATAAATTATTAAAGTTTGTCCCTTCTTATTACAAAGGAGATAGAATGACAACTTATAGCACACTGAAGTTTAAATTCTCTATTAAAAGTTACAAGCGTTATTGCAAAAAGAGAGGGTACAAAACTGCTGGTATTAACTATGAAGAAATGGATACTTCTAACGTAGTTTATCAAGATAATCAAGTAAAATATAAGCCTAGAATGGTTTTTAAAGATACATTAGAAAACATTTCTACATTTATTCAAAAAAACATAAAATATCCAGAAGGTACTTTAAGACTGAATATTACAGGTGTGGTAAAATTATTTTTTGTTGTAGAGCCAACAGGTAGAATTACCAATATTAAGGTATTGAAAGATGTAGGAGGAGGCGCTACTAATGAGGCCATAAGAATTCTTAGATTATCAAAATGGGAAGCAGGAAAAAGAGATGGTAAAAAAGTGAGAGTGAGCAAGCAATTTAAAGTTAATTTTAATCTATCTAATGAACCAGGCATGGATGTCCTTCCGAATAATTATTAAATTAACACTGTTATCTTGTTTGCTTTTTTTAGTTGTTGGTTGTCACCAAGAACGTATGGTTTTCCATCCAGAGTCATTATCTCAAGATTTTAATTACCAGTTTGATTACCCTTTCCAAGAGGTTTTTATACCTGTTAATGATCAAGTGAAAATTAATGGTTTATTATTTAAAGCAAAAAACTCTAAGGGTTTAGTGTTTTATCTTCATGGTAATTCTGGTACGCTAAAAGGATGGGGAACATATGCAGGTTTGTATCTAAAAAACAATTACGACTTTTTTGTTATTGATTATCGAAGTTTTGGAAAAAGTACAGGAATCATCAATAAAGAAAAAGACATGTATAATGATGTGCAAGTGGTTTACGATAGTATACAGAGCCAGTTTCATTATCAAGAAAAAGACATTGTTGTTATTGGTTATTCTATAGGTACAGGTTTTGCGGCTAAATTAACTTCAGATAATAACCCGAAAAAACTCGTTTTAAAGGCGCCATATTACAGTATTCCCAACTTAATTAATCAATCATATAAAGCAGTACCACATTTTATTATTAAGTACAAGCTACCAACTTATAAATATTTAAAAGAAATAAAAGTTCCTGTCACTATTTTTCATGGAGATAAAGACAAAACGATTCCTATTAAATCATCTTATAAGCTCAAAAAGTTTTTTAAATCAACAGATTCTTTAATTATAATGACTGGAAATGGACATGGGGGCTTCCATTCTAATAAGATTTACCAGGCTGGAATAGCTAAAATTTTAGAATAGTACTGTATTTTCTCTAATCTGTTAAATTGCTCAATTAATCTAAGAAATGTTGCGATTTGCAGAAATAGATTATACTTTTGTCCTCCTATTGAATAAACTATGATTAAAAGGCTGTTTTCCATAAGTTTACTATCATCTTTAATGTTGATGAGTTGTGTTTTGTTTTCTCAAAACAAGGCAACATCTAAATTAGCGAACGAATTTTTTAATGATGGTAATTTTAGAGCTGCTCTTGATGAGTATATGGAATTACTTGATGAGAACCCAGAAAATCTTAAATCCAATTATAGAGCAGGTGTTTGTTATTTAAATACCAACATAGATAAATCGAATGCAATACCTTATTTAGAAAAAGTTGTAGCTGCTGAAGGAGCAGATCCAAATACTTATTACTTATTAGGTAGAGCTTATCATTTTGCTTATCGTTTTCCGAAAGCAATTAAGATGTATGAGAAGTTTAAAGAATTAAAGAAAGGAAATAACGAGAATTTACAAGATGTTGAAAAACAGATTGAATATTCTTACAATGCAATAGAGATAATGAAGTTTCCATTAGATGTTACTTTTGAGAATATGGGGCCAGTAATAAACTCTACGTCACCAGATTATTATCCTTTTGTACCGCTAAATGAATCTTATTTGATTTATAATACCAAACGAGATGATGGTAGTAACCAATTGCCAGACGGAAGCTATAATTCAGAAATATACATCTCTAAGGTTAAGAATGGGAAATACAGTAATGCGAGAAAGTTAGACCAAAATGTAAATACTTTAAATGGTTCAGAAGAAATTATTGGACTTTCAGCAGATGGTAAACACTTGTTGTTTTATTATGAAAATGAAGAACACTACGGGGATCTATTTATTGCAGATTATAAGAATGATAATGTTAAGAATATTGTAAAATTGCCTAAAGTAATTAATTCTAAAAGCCACGAAATTGCTGCTTCAATATCAAAATTTGGT
>JAESUI010000156.1 GCA_016763135.1 Flavobacteriales bacterium | reverse complement strand
CAAGAAAATAGACCAAAGCTCAATGTTTAATGGCCGTAGCCATAAAACCAAAAAGAAAGGAATTTATGATGCCGGTTTAAATTCTAAACGAGCTCCAAGTGTTCAAATTGCCAAAGAATACGACAAGATGAGTAAATACGATACCAACCCTAAGAAGGCAGCAAAAAAAGCCAATAAGGAAATGGCTAAGAAAAAGAAGGCAGCTCAAAAAAAACGTGATAAATACAACAAAAAAATACACGTAAAAACAAAAACAACTAAAGGTAAAACTGGCGGGGATAAGTAATCATGAATAAAAAACCTATTAATAAAACTTGGGTTAAAGCAGGAATCACATTCACATTAGTTATTGCTGCACTGATAATAAACGAGCATTTCATTAAACCAAAACTTTCAAAAAAATAAATCACTTCGGATACTCAATCCTCACATGGTAAATGTTCATTAGCTTTTTGATGAACATTTTTTTGATGGTGGTTACATCAGCAAAAGTAATGTTGGTATTGATAAACTGATTTTCGTTTACTTGAGCATTAATAATGCCTTCTACCAATCCAGTAATAGAATCATTATCATACGTTTTTAAACTACGAGAAGCAGCTTCTACAGAGTCAGCCATCATCAATACAGCAGTTTCTTTAGAATATGGTATTGGTCCCGGGTATTGAAATACTGACTCATCAAAATCATCATCTGGATTTTCATTTTGATACATCCTTAAAAAATACTGTGTTTTTGTAGTTCCGTGATGTGTTCTAATAAAATCAATAATCTGCTCTGGTAAGTTGTGCTTTTTAGCCAACTCTATTCCTTTAATCACATGATTGATAATAATGTCAGCACTTTCCTCATACCCTAATTCATCGTGAGGGTTAACCCCAGACTGATTTTCTATAAAATAAGCAGGGGCCAACATTTTACCAATATCATGATACAATGCACCAGTTCTTACTAGTAAAGGGTTCCCTCCTATTTCTCTAATTCCTTCTTCAGCTAAGTTAGATACTTGCAAAGAATGTTGAAACGTTCCAGGAGCTTTTAAATTTAGCTCTCTTAATAGATCGTTGTTTGTGTCAGAAAGTTCTAATAAGGTAACATCAGACATGTACCCAAATACTTTTTCAAACAAATAGATTAGTGGATAAGTCAATAAAGTAAATCCAGCAGCCATTCCAAACCATCCAATAGTATTCCAAGTAATGTTTTCAATACTACCTTCTTGCAATAAAGAAAATCCTATGTAAGAAATAGAGAATACTACAAAAATGACAACAGCTGTATAAAACAGTTCTGCTCGTTTATTTACATTCAATACCGCATACAATGTTATTATCCCTGTTATCGATTCTAATAAAATAAACTCAAAAGAATTGGGGACAATAAAACTGATGAGGAAAATTGAAATAATGTAAATAAATAATGCTAATCGGTTTCCAAAAAACGTTCTAATTAACAACGGAATAATACAATAAGGAACAACATAAACACTTACTTCTTCAAACCTCAACACTAAGGTAGTAATTGCTACAAAACCAACCACCAAAATAGTGACAAACCCTATGTCTAAATTATTATTATAAACATTCTTACTTGTATTTTTAAGAAAAATAAAGATGGCATAAAATAATAGTACAACAAGAATTAGCTGTCCTAAAACAATCCAAATAGATCGATTAGAATCTCCCAATTTAGATTCATATTCTGTTTTTAACGATTGTAGAATAGAAAATTTAACTTCAGTAACTAGCTCTCCTTTTGAGATAATCTTTTCTTTTTCATAAACGCCACCCTTTACTTCAGAAATTTGATTGATTTCGTTTTCTAAATCTTTTTCTGACAGCTTTTTATTATACTTAATGTTTTGCTGAATACTGTTTTCAATCCCAGACAATAAGAAATCAGTATTAACTATTTCTTGGTTCTTTAAATCTGCTACCACAAAATCGTAAGCAGATTTTATGGTGTATAAATCACCTAAAGCAACCTCTTCCCCCACATTATTCTCATCCATTAATAAAATAACGTACTCTTTTTCTTTACCCTCTAACTCATCTATTACCTCAATTATCCCTACCGCATACAATGTTTCGAGATAAACTAAAACTTTACTAATCACTTCTTCCTTTCCCGAAATATCAGTAGAATCTTTCCAATGTTGGTCTACCCATTTTTGAAAACCGTTAGCTACGTTTTCTTTAACTCTCTTGTTATTATTAAAATAAAACAAATGACTTTCTTCAATAGATAACTTTTCTTCTGCTAATACATCTTCTGTTTTATTAATCGCAAAATCAAAAGGTGCTAATAAATCCTCATGAACCCAAGGTTTGTTTTTCTGGAACTCGTATTTAAATTTTGCTTCTTTAGGCAATAGGAAGACGACCAAAGTAATGGCTATCAAAAACAACAAAACTTTAAAAATTAGTTCGTGTTTATTTCTTATACTATCTATAATTTTATTTACCATACTGCCTAAAAGTAGAATATATTTTGCGAATTTACAGAATTGGACTTTAAATATTTAAACCTCTAAATTTTAAAACGAAATAGTTAACTTCGTGCTCGAAACCTAAAGCAAAAAATTCAATTATGAAGGAAGTATATATCGTATCAGCAGTAAGAACACCTATAGGAAGTTTTTTAGGAAGTTTATCTAGTGTTCCTGCACCAATCTTAGGCGCAGCTGCAATAAAAGGAGCCATTAAAAAAGCAAACATCTCTGTTGATGTTGTTGATGAAGTTTTTATGGGAAATGTATTACAAGCAAATGTTGGTCAAGCACCAGCAAGGCAAGCAGCAATTTTTGCTGGATTAAATACAAATGTCCCTTGTACTACGATAAATAAAGTTTGTGCTTCTGGAATGAAATCTATTGCATTGGGTGCTCAATCTATCATAACAGGTGATAACGATTGTGTTGTTGTTGGTGGAATGGAAAACATGAGTCAAGTACCGCATTACATGAATGCGAGAACTGGAACTAAGTTAGGCGATGTGAAAATGGTTGATGGAATGGTAAAGGATGGGTTAACTGATGTTTACAACAAAGTGCATATGGGTGTCTGTGCTGAAAAATGTGCGACTGAAAATAATATATCAAGAGAAGAACAAGATGCTTTTACGATTGAATCTTATAATAGATCTGCTGCTGCTTGGGATGCTGGAAAATTTGATAATGAAATTGTTCCTGTTGAAGTTCCTCAACGAAGAGGCGATGCAATTACCGTAGATAAAGATGAAGAATATACAGCTGTAAAAATGGAGAAAATTCCAACTTTACGACCTGTATTTGATAAAGAAGGAACGATTACTGCTGCCAATGCTTCTACATTAAATGATGGTGCTTCTGCACTTGTTTTAATGAGTAAAGAAAAAGTGGAAGAATTAGGCTTAACAGCTATTGCTAAAATAGTAAGTTATGCAGATGCAGCTCAGGAATCAGAATGGTTTACTACTTCTCCTTCATTAGCTGTACCAAAAGCGTTAAAGAAAGCTAACTTAACAGTTGCTGATATTGATTACTGGGAATTAAACCAAGCTTTTGCTGTTGTTGGTATTGCTAACTCACAAAAATTAGGTTTAGATCCTGCTAAAGTGGATGTAAATGGTGGTGCTGTAGCACTGGGGCATCCTTTAGGAAACTCTGGTCCAAGAATTATAGTTACACTAATTAATGTGTTAAAACAAAACGGAGGAAAACTAGGTGCTGCTGGAATATGCAACGGTGGTGGTGGTGCTTCTGCAATGGTAATTGAGAATATCGATTAAGATTAATGAAGTACGGCATTTGTCATTTAAGCATTGTTCCTTGTAGGATAGAACCTTCAGATAAATCTGAAATGGTTACACAATTGCTTTTTGGTGAAGTCTTAAAAATTTATGAGGAAAAAAGAGCTGGTTGGAGAAAAATAAAAACTGCTTTTGATGATTACGATTGTTGGATTGATGAGAAACAGTATATTGAAATAAACGAGACTGAATTTGAAAGGCTTAACACATCTCCTATTACTATTTGTGCAGAGATGGCAAATATCATTAAAAATGAAGAGGACAACTCTCTAACCCCCATTCTTTTAGGTAGCTCTTTACCTAATTTTAAAGACAATCGAATTAGGTTTAATGAGTTTATTTTTCAATTTGATGGTCAAACTGTTGACACATCTAAAAAACCAGCAAAAGATGAGATTGTAGCTAATGCTATGATGTATTTAAACAGCCCTTACTTATGGGGTGGTCGTTCTCCTTTTGGTATAGACTGCTCTGGTTTTACTCAAATCATATACAAGTTAAATGGCTTTAAACTACCTAGAGATGCTTTTCAACAATCAGAAATTGGAGACACCTTGAGTTTTATTGAAGAATCTGAAAGTGGTGATTTAGCCTTTTTTGACAATGAAGAAGGAAACATTATACATGTCGGCATAATGCTAGAAAACAATAACATTATACATGCTTCTGGAAAAGTTCGTATTGACAAAATAGACCACCAAGGCATCTTTAATACTGAAAAAAACACCTATTCTCATAGACTGAGGTTGATTAAGAAGATTTTATAAAAAAAAGCCTCTCTAGTACTAGAGAGGCTTTTTTAATCCTGATATTTATTAAACTTATTTAACGAGCTTAACAGTATAACTACTGTTGGCATTGTAAAGTTTCACATAGTACAGTCCTTTAGATACACTTTGCATATTAACTGTTTCTGTTTGCTGTGCCGAACTAACCTTTACCTGTTCGTTTATTACAACTCGCCCTAAAGCATTTAACACTACTAAACTGTAGTTTCCTTGTTCTAAATTAGTTAAACCTAACTCTAAATAATTAGAAGCATTTAAGAATGATGTTACTTGCGAAATACCATTCAACTCATTAACGCCTGTGCATATATTAACCGTTACTGTTATTTGATCTTGATTTGAACAGTTATTACCGTCAGTCCCTGTAACTGTGTATGTAACTGTTGTGTTTGGATTAAATGCAACTCCGTCTGTAACTCCATTATCCCACGTATAATTCCCTGCTCCAGAACCTGTAAGAGTAACTGGATCTCCATCACATATTGCAATAGCTGTTGCATTAGCAACAACTGAAGGTAATGGATTTACAGTAGCTGTAACTGCTGTTCTAGGACTTACACAATCTGGTTCTTTTACATTCCAGTTATAAAAGAAATAATAATGATCTAAACCTCCATTTTGACCTGCACTACTTCTTGTAACCGAACCTAACCCACCAACATTGTATGGATAATTTACATTAGCATTATTTCTATACATATCTATAGCTGAAGCACCAGAAACACCTAATTGGTAATCTGTTCCAGGCATAACTGTAAAGTTTAATGTTACAGTATTTGTTCCATTTGGAATATTTACTGTAGTTGATTGCAGAACTGTTCCAGAACTATTACGTAATTCAATCGTTCTATTTCCTGCGGCATCTGAATATACTTCTACATCAATAATTTCCATTTGAGTATAGACATCAAAAATAAGGTGTTGTAAGTTGTTGAAATTAGCTCCTCCACCTGTATTATTAGGTTTTGCACCATTTAATACTGGCGAAGTAATTACATCCTCAACATAATAAACTGTTGTTGTTGCCAAAGGAGCAGTTACATAAGGACTTCCTGTAGCTAATGAAACACCTCCAGTAGGAACATTATACCAGTTTAAAGTTCCTGATCCGCTTGCCGCTAAACTTGCTGTATTGTTTATGCATACTTGATCATTCATTGAATTAGGAGCTACTGGCATATTTACATAAACAAATGCTGATTGAATTAAATTACCTGGTCCTATTCCATTAGTTGCAGTTAATTCAACTGTATATAAACCATTAGACTGATAAGTATGTCCTGGATTTTGTTGCGAAGAACCATTTCCATCACCAAAATCCCAAGTCCAAGAAATAGGTCCATTGGTTGACAAATCAGTAAAGTTTACAATCCCCGAACAAGTAGTATCAACATCTACAGAAAAATCTACACTTGGTGCTTGAGTAGGCAATTGACATTGCCAATCAATTTGAAAACCAGCATCCTCTACCCCTCCATCTGAATGAAATACTATTGTTATTGATCCGCCTGTAGACGAAACTGTTGTTGGGATATTATTATTACAATAAGTGTCAATCAAAGGAGAACCTGGAGTTGGTCCATCATAAACTCTAACATAATCATAATTACAATTCCCTCCAGTTCCAGCTTCTACATCAAAACTTACAAAGTTAAATCAACCGTAGATGCTCCTACTGGTGCTATCGTAATCTGAGCATCTTCACTAGACCCATAATTTCCTGAAGCCCCACCACTATCGTATACCGTTCCAGCACAAGAGGTTTGAGTACTTACTGTTCCAGTAGTTGGCAAAATAGTAATACAAGCTAAGTTAGAATCGATCGTAACATATGCTACTTTAACCGTTGTATCTATACCACAAGAAGGGCCTCCATTTGCAATTAATTCTATTGTGTATGTTCCGTAATTATTATAGGTATTAGAAGGACTATTTTGGGTACTATTATTTCCATCACCAAAATCCCAATTATATGTCATTCCATTAACACTTAAATTATTAAAATTAACAGTAAATGGTGCACTACAAGAGGTTAAAGTTGGAGCGGCAAAATCACTTACAGTTACTGGAGCGTATAAAGATCCTACCCCTACAGCATACCATGCATTTGTTACAGATTCTACTTGTGGTGTACAACCACCAAACAAATCTACTGCTGATTGAATACCATAAAAACGTGCATCAGCATATTCTGATGAAGATGTTAAGTAAACTGTTAAGTTTCTAAAAGCAACTCTACCTGCATCAGTAAGGCCTAAACTATTAACAGTATATGCATCTCCATTATCATTCGTTCCTGAGCCACCTTCTGTTAATAGGTAATACCAGAAATTTTGAACTCCACTATTCGTATGAACTCCTCCATTATCTCCTCCAGTTAAAGATGCCCAATTAGTTCCAAAGTAAGTGTCTGGATCACCATTAGCATTTGGATTTGACATGTCACGAATTACCCAATTTAAATCTTCACCCATTTCCCAACTATATTGAGCTGGCCTTGCTACTCTTTCAACACTGTTACCAAAAATATCGCTAAACGACTCATTTAAAGCTCCTGACTCAGCTTGGTAAACCAAGTTTGCTGTATTAGAAGTTAACCCATGGGCAATTTCATGTCCTGCAATATCTAAAGATGTAAGTGGAGTATTATTCCCATTCCCATCACCATAAGTCATTCTTTGTCCATCCCAAAATGCGTTCTGATAATTATTATCATGATGAACATGACTAATTAATGTAAACCCATTTCCATCAATGCTATTTCTACCATGTTCATTTAAAAAATAATCATAAGTCATTTCAGCTCCATAATGAGCATCTAAGGCAGCATCCGGCGTAGTCCAATTAGCAGAGCCATTTGTTATATCAGCTGTAGAATAATTAGTAGTGTTTCCATTAGAATAAGTTCTAATTCCATTCCCTCTTCCTGATTCTCTTAAACGAAAAGGGCCACTAGCATTATCACATGTTATAGTTTGCGTTCCACTATAAAGTGTGTTTGCAGAACCTACTACATCAGCTTCATGAATTTTATCTTCCATCCATACTATAGATCCATTTTGAGCATTTACATAAACTTCTTTTCTTCCAAATGGTTTCTCTGAGTATATATTAAAGCGATAAGTTAAAATTAATACATCTTCAATATTTCCATTATTATTAATAAAAACTAATTCTCCTTTAGGATAGAATGTAGCAGTAGGATCTTCTAACTCATATTTCAATTGCTCTTCTTGTGCAGGAATTTCCCATTTATAAGTTTCTGCATTAATATGATTTAAAGCACTATTTAAAGCTGAACCTTCAGATATTGAAGCTGATATTGCTCCAGATATATTATCAAACAACTCTCCATTAATAGATTCTACTAAGCCATTTTTAACATGGGCTATGTAAATTCCAAACTTAACAGGCACTCCATTTACTGTTTGTTGATACCTATAATGAGTGTAACCTATCTGATCCTGTTCTTTTTTAATTAATTGAATACCAAACTTTGCATCAGAAGTATAAAATTGGCTTAACCAACTTTCTAATTTCACCAATGGAATTTCCTTTCCTTTTCTAAACCTTACATAATTAGGAATATTTGTAAAATCTTTTAATCGTACAATTTCACTATTGGCAACCTTTTCAGCTGCTCTCTGCCCTGTTAAAACTGTTGTGGTAATTGCTGCGTTAATCGATAATATAGAAAATACCGATATAAGAAGTAATACTTTTTTCATGGTAAATAGAATAGATTAGTTAGTTAAGTTCATAAATTTAAACTTTTAACATTAATTTACAAAACCTAATTTGAGGCAATAATTAGATTGTTAAGACTAAACTAATAAACGGTCGTTTATTTAAATACTTCGGTATTAATTAGTTCTTCTAGATAAGTTCTTTTTCCGTTAAGCATCATTATTACAAATGCATCTTCTTGTCCTTTTGCAATCGCCTTGTCCTGCAATGCTCTCGCAGCACGCAAAGTAGTAAACTCACCCATCGTAAAACGAGTAATACTGTCATCTAAAATAATTTTATCAATACTCCCTAGCCCAACCAAATGCTTACTACTATAATTTCCAGCATTAACATAGGCAGCAACTTGCACTCTAAAAGACAAGCCAGGAGCAGACTGATCTCCATATTTAGCCATCACATCCTCTAATGTCATTTCATCTAATTTAGATGATTCCCTACTTAGTAAGCCATAAAATTGATTCTTCATTTCAATCCGGTATTTACCATCATCATCAGTTGGCAAACCATTAATCAGTGCTTTTGTATAAGGCAATCCTTTCATAGTTACCCGTCCTTTAAAGATATAAGTAGAATCTTCTATTATTTGCTCGTCTTCCTCATCTAAAAACAACAGGTAATAATCATCGTTAGGTAAGTTTTCAAAATCATACCACCCTGCTGCATCTGTTGTGTCAGTAATACTAAACGTCTGATCTTTGTTAGATAAATTTACCTTTAAATTCATTATTGGAGAGAGAGGGCTTTCTCTAAGTAATGCTACACCACTAATGTTAACATCTCTTGAAAAGAAATTTATATTCTTTTCTATTTCTGTATACTCAGTGTACTCGGTTGCATCTATTGACACCACTTGCGATGGAAATCCATCAACTGCATATGTAATAACATAATAATCATCTAAATCAACATAAAACTGATACTTACCATCAGACAAATCTGAGTAATAAGTTCCTAAATCTTTACCAGATTCAGTTCTTACAGTAATTTTAGCAACATCAAATTTACCATTCGTTTTAACTATCCCTTTTACTAACAGTACAGGTTTACTTGTAATAATATCTTTCACATTAATCACATATATATCTTGTTGTCCAACACCGCCTTTCCTTGCTGATGAGTAATAAGCATTCCCTCTACCTGAAACATAAAAAAAGATATCATTAGAAGTAGTATTTATTGGATACCCAATGTTTCTAGGTTCTAAATAAGTTGAATCTGTTACAATTTT
This sequence comes from Flavobacteriales bacterium, assembly GCA_016763135.1. GTDB lineage: Bacteria > Bacteroidota > Bacteroidia > Flavobacteriales_E > Vicingaceae. The sequence goes on along the minus strand of JAESUI010000156.1, from coordinate 2,137 downwards.
AGATTCAAAAATATCATATCCGCCCATAGAAGTATGCCCTTCTGAGCTAAAATTAAACGTTACTCCATCAGAGTGAATGAATGGAGCATCATCATTGTATTTCGTATTGATTGTTGGTCCTAAGTTTTTAACTTCCCCCCAAGTTCTATCTTCTTGCATAATAGCACTGTACAAATCTCTAAAACCTATTCCACCTGGTCGTTCACTTGAGAAAATCATGAATTTTCCGTTTGGAGAGATTGCTGCATGCCCTTCCCAAAATTCGGTATTAATAGTTAGAGGATGTGGTATAAGCCATTCACCATTCTCTTTTTTACTCACATAAATGTCACCAGAGAATTTCGGGGTATCCCTATACACGAAAAGTTTTTGGCCATCTGGACTCAATGATATACTTGCCTCATGCAAATACGAATTAATTGTATCCCCTATTGATTTCGGCTCTGTCCATGTATTTAAAATACGCTGCGATATATATATATCTTCATAAAAATTACCATTAATTTCTGGCCTATTAAAAACATCCTGACGTTCGCCTGTACTTTTGGGCCCTTTATAGGTAAAGATTATGGTTGTTTCATCTGCATTAATTGTAGGACTATATTCATTATCAATTGAATTAATTGGCTTTCCCATATTAATTATTTCAACAGATAAAGAATCTTTAATTAACTCTTTAGCATTATTACATTGCTCTACTAAATGCGGTATCTCTTTTTTTAATTTAAGCGAAGTCCTCTTATTTTTTAGTGCTTTTTCAAAAGTCTCAATTGCTAAATCAAACTTATAATTTAATGCATAAGCTTTACCTAAATAATACTGTACATCAGCAGTTTTAGGGCTTTTATTATGGACAGCTTCTATAGATTCTATTGCTTTTTCTGGCGAGCTGGTTAAATGTAAATGACAAATTCCTATTTTAAGTTGGTATTCTGCTACCTTAGGATTTTCAGCCATTAAAATTTCATATAAAGGAAGCGCATCGTAATAATTCCCTCCTTTAAAAAAACTTTCTGCATCTACATAATTAAATTCCTTTCCTCTCGATTCGTATTGTGCTGAGACACTTACAGTAAGTAAAACAAAGGTAAATAACAGTAAAAAATAATTATGTAATCGTTTATTCATTAATCCTTCTTTTAATTTAATAAAGCTAAGGATTTATACGTAAAATACAAAGGAATAGTTAGCTATCTACAATTAATAGTTTTACTTAACAATTACCATTTTTTTAGTCTCAGAAGGTAAACCATTATTTTCTATAAAATAATAATATACTCCCGATGCCATCTTTTCAGTTGACACTTTAATTGATTTACTTTCGTTTGAAATAGTTTTTTGTAAAATCACTTGCCCCAACTCATTTGTTATACTTAATACTGCTTCACTTGTTCCCGATGGTAAAAAATAATTTATTATAGTATAATCATTAGCAGGATTAGGCATGTTTTGCCCAATATAAGCACCATTAGAAGTTAACTTTTCAATAGCAGTTGGCCCATAAATAACATTAATTTCAAAATCATCATAGTAAAACCCATCTTCTGTAGAATTTCCATCAGAAACAATCTGAAATCGAACTAAAATATTTTGATTTAAATAATCACTTAAACTAATTTCTTCTTTTACCCAAGTGTTTTGAAAACCATCATACAATGGTTCATTTACTTGGTTTGAACTTCCTTGTTGAGTATAATTTCCACATTGAGGAATCCAATTAGCACCATTGTCTACCGAAACTTCTACTTGAACATAATCCCAATTATCTTCTATTTCCCATTTAGCCCAAAAAGACATTGTTGCAGCTAAAGCATTATTTAAAGAAATTGGGTTTGTTAAAGTTATTGTTTTATTAATGTTGTTTCCATAATTTCCAAATGGCGAATCGGTTATAGAGCTTGAAGGAGAATAAAATTCAGAAGTTGTGGTTGCCCAAGACTGTGAAACAAACCAACCAGATATGTTATTTCCATTATCACTAAAAATCACTTGCTGCGTTCCATAAATTTTGGATATTGTATCGTTAGTAGTGTATAGCCCATTATTCACTGAAAGAACATAAGTAATTATATCTCCAAGAGAAATAGCTCCTAAAGTATAACTAATAGAATCTGTATCGATTTGAATCAAATTCATT
>JAESUI010000155.1 GCA_016763135.1 Flavobacteriales bacterium | reverse complement strand
AGAGCCAATAGATTCTTCAAATTTGCAACCAGAAAACTGGTTAACCATTGCTCAAATCATTTTTGACAATTACAACCAACACGATGGCTTTGTTGTGCTACATGGTTCAGATACGATGGCTTATACTGCTTCTGCATTAAGTTTTTTGTTAGAGAATTTGAGTAAACCAGTTATCTTAACAGGCTCTCAACTTCCTATTGGAGAAGTTAGAACAGATGCTAAAGAAAATTTATTGACTGCCATAGAAATTGCATCATCTAAAAAAAATGGAAAAGCAATTGTACCTGAAGTAGCAATTTATTTCGAGTATGATTTATATCGAGGGAACCGATCTACGAAATCAAACGCAGAAGATTTTGAAGCATTTACTTCTCCCAATTATCCTGTTTTAGCTAAAGCTGGTGTCTCCTTAAAGTTTAAAACAAGTAACATTTATCAACCTAACGATAAAGAACTTAAACTGAATTCATTCGTTAACAATAACATTGCAACACTAAAGCTTTATCCTGGAATATCGGAGGAGGTTATTTTTTCTATTATTAACATTCCTAATCTAAAAGCAATTGTATTGGAAACTTTTGGGGCAGGCAATGCTTCTACTCAAATTTGGTTTATTGACTTACTAATTGAAGCTATTAAAAAGGACATTATTATTTTAAATGTGAGTCAATGTGAAGGCGGAAGTGTGGAACAGGGTAAATATGAAACCAGTTCTGCATTTAGTAAAATAGGAGTGATAAGCGGAAAAGATATGACCTATGAAGCAGCTGTTACCAAATTGATGTATTTATTAGGAACAGATTTATCTAATCAAGAAATTAAAGAATTACTACAACAATCGCTTAGAGGAGAAATTACTCTTTAAACCCAACCAATAAGGCAACACAACCATTAGGAACCAAATTATTTTTTTGATTCGTTTTTTCCATTGGAGGAACTGTAAGTTGAATTATAAGTTGTTGAGTATTGGTAACCTTAAAGTCCCAATAAGAATTTGGTTCTTCAGGATCACTTTTATACAATACTTTACGTGATTTATCTAAAATTTTAAATTGAACATTACCAATTTGCTCCTGATTACAAATTAAAATTCGGTACTCTTTCCCAGCATTAAAAGTCATTACAACATCTGCAGAATCTCCAGGGTTAAATACTGCGCTAGTTAATTGTCCATTATGCATATATGGGCTTAAAGAAGGTAAACAGTACTTTTTTGTGTAACGTTTACATTGTGCATCAGCATCAATTGTAAAAACAAAAGAAGCAAGTATTACACTTATTATAATGGGTATTTTATTGTATAATTTCATTTCTAATTGAATCTATTACATTAGTAATCTCAATAATTGTACCTACATCAAAAGATAACGTACTTCCCCCTCCAATAGTTGGCATTCCTCCATCATCAGAAACTACGGCTTCTGCTTCAATCTCTTCAATTTTGTTAAATGCCATTTGTAACATTTTCATTTTCTGACCTACTGCATTTACCTCAGCATTATCATAAGAGTCAAGTAATTCCACCAAATTATCTAATGAGTATTTTTGGTCAGCAATTTTTTGCATTAAATTCTCATCTGGAGATTCAGTATTTAAAGATTTTGTTCCTAAATATAAACCTTCTATCCACCCTCCAGTAATAATTAAAGCTGACAAATGATCTTGCCCATTTTCTTTTAAATGAGCATCTGCAATCCAAAAAGCATCATTAATAATAATCATTAAAGAATCTCTATTGTTCATGTTTTCTTCAATACGCTCCATCGTAGCAGCATCAAAAGCAGAAGTAATTCCTAGTCCATCAGACATTTTTTTAGAACAATTCATATAAAACATTGACTCTTGCGATTGATCAAAAATATTAGCATAACTCAAATCTGCTCCATATACCCCAAGGTTTAATGCTTTTTGTGCATTGGTAGAATATTTATTTACATTTTCTACAGGATTGGTAATATCAAGGTTATAACTAGACCCTGCATCTTGAAAAAGAGTGGCTGTTTCTAATGGAGAGGGTACTGTTTGAAACACCATTTGAGCTTTTGCTGCTCTCTCTGGAGTGATTCCTTCACCAGTATCATTAACCAAATTATCTTCTATAACATCATCCCCTCCACATGCTATAAGTAAACTTGCTACTGTTAGTATAAATAAATATTTTTTCATATTCCCTTTTGTTATGCTTTGGTTCAAATATAATAAAATTGCTTTAATGTGCCAATAACCAATTTTCTGCATCATTCATTTCTACATCTAATGGAACAGAAAGTTTAACTGCATTTTCCATTTTATCTTTAATGATAGGTTTGATTTTTTCTAACTCTGGTTTATAGACATCAAACACCAATTCATCATGTACCTGTAACAACATTTTAGATTTAAAATCTTGTTTTTCAAATTCTGCAGCAATGTTTATCATTGCTATTTTAATAATATCTGCGGCAGAACCTTGTATTGGTGCATTTACTGCATTACGCTCAGCATGACCACGAACAATAGCATTACTAGAGTTGATGTCTCTTAAGTTTCTTCTACGATTCATTATAGTTTCCACATATCCATGCTCTTTTGCAAACTCAACATTATTCTCCATATATTCTTTCAGCTTTGGGTATTGCTCAAAGTAAGTATCAATAATTGCTGCCGCTTCTTTTCTTGGAATATTTAGGTTTTGAGACAAGCCAAAAGCAGAAACACCATAGATAATTCCAAAATTTACAGCTTTAGCTTTCCCTCTCATTTCTCGATCTACTTCTTCTGGCTTTACTCCAAAAACTTTAGCCGCTGTAGCTGTATGAATATCTTCTCCTTTTATAAAGGCTTCTTGCATATTTTTATCCTCACTCAATGCTGCAATAATTCTTAATTCTATTTGAGAGTAATCTGCTGCCAATAAGGTATAATCATCATTTCTTGGAATGAAAGCTTTTCTAACTTCTCTTCCTTTTTCTGTTCTTATAGGAATGTTTTGTAGATTAGGGTTATTAGAACTCAGCCTCCCTGTTGCAGCAACTGTTTGCATGTAATTGGTGTGTATTTTTCCATCATTCTTATTTACCAATTCTGGTAAAGCATCCACATAAGTAGATTTTAACTTTTTTAGTGAACGATACTCCAAAATAAGAGGAATAATTTCATGTTTATTCGCCAATTTAGAAAGCACATCTTCGCTAGTTGAATATTGACCAGTTTTGGTCTTTTTCGCCTTTTCTACAATTTGCATTTTATCAAAAAGTACCTCTCCCAACTGTTTTGGAGAATCAACATTAAAATCTTCTCCAGATAAATCAAGGATTTT
>JAESUI010000154.1 GCA_016763135.1 Flavobacteriales bacterium | reverse complement strand
TTCCCCATGGAGTGTCCATCCCAAAACCATCTGCAGTATTTTTAAATTCAAAGACATCCCTTCCAATATAACCACTTAAATAAAGTCTATCTTTTTCTGAAACAATCCAATTTAGCTTTGCATTAAAATCATAGAAATAATAATTAGTTCCTTTAAATTTTGAGGAATCACTAATGAAAGGTTGTACAATATCACCTAAATAAAACCGTCTGTACGATGCAATAAAAGAAGCTGTATCTTTTTTTATTGGTCCTTGAATTGTTACCCGAGAAGAGATAATACCTAAGCCACCTTCAACTTCATATTTTTTAAAATTCCCATCTTTCATGGTAATGTCAAGCACAGAAGATAACCTCCCTCCATATTCTGCAGGCATACCTCCTTTAATCAGTTTTACTTCCTTTATTGCATCAGCATTAAAAACCGAAAAGAAACCAGCTAAATGAGATGCGTTGTATATTGTTGCTCCATCCAACAATATTAGATTTTGATCTGGGCCTCCTCCTCTAACATAGAAACCAGAATTCCCTTCTCCAGCAGATTGAACTCCTGGTAATAATTGAATCGTTTTTAAAATATCAACCTCACCAAAAATAGCAGGCAAAGCCTTTACTTTTTCCACATCCAACTCAATAGTACTCATTACAGCCTCATTGGTGTTTTTGTCTTCTCGCTCTCCAGTAATCGTAAACTCTTCAGTTGTTATTATATCAGTCTCAATTTCATAGTTCAAGCGAATGTTTTTGTTTAAATTAATTTTCTGCTCTATTTTTTTAAACCCTATATAAGAAATAACTAAAGTATATTCTCCTTCCTCAATTGTAATCGAGTAGAACCCATAAGTATTTGTAGTGGTTCCTTTTAACAATTCTTTAATGTAAACAGTTGCACCTATAGAGCTTTCTCCATTAGATTTATCTTTTACATAACCACTAACAGTATATTTTTTTTGAGCTGATGCTTGAAAAACAAAAAGAGAGATAAAAAGAAATAAAAGTATGTTTTTCACCGTATTTAATTTAAAAAACAAAATTAAGATTAATTCAATTTTGATTGATATAAAAAGTGTTAAACGGTCAAAAAAGTGGCTAATTGTGTATTACTTTTTTCATCGCCATCATATACCCAAAATGTAATCCTTCGTGTACATTATTAAACTGAATGGCATCTTCAATACTATTTAATGTAAAATTGTAGCTAGTAGGATATTCAGCAAAACTTTTAAAGATAGAATTATTGTAATCATCAACTAGTTGTTTTGGCAGTTCAGATAATTGCTTTTTAATATCATCAACTTCTTCTTGAGTTACTTCAAAATCTACTTCACTACCTTTTTTATACTTATCTACAAATTCATTTTGCAGGTACATATCTAAACCAGAAAGCTTATAGCATAACAATTGTTGCGTTACAACAAGATGAGCAACATTCCAGATAATATTATTTTTAAATCTCGTAGGGATAGTGTTTAACTCTTCTAAAGTCAACCCCTCAATTGCTTTTAAAACATTGGTCCTTGTTGTCGTTAGAATTTCTAATTGTTTTTGCATTTTGGTATTAATTTTAATTTCAAACGAAAGTAATAATTTCTCTTTTCTAATCTCTTTTTTCTATTCATCTTTTACAACTATCTTTGCAAAATGAAATCTGAAAATAAAATGAAAATAATTGCCAAAACATCTTATGGTTTAGAAGAGGTTTTAGCTGAAGAATTAAGGCAGTTAGGAATAAAAGAGGTTGAAATAGCAACGCGTGCAGTTTTTTTTGAAGGCACAAAAGAAACTTTATATAAAGCCAATTTATGGCTTCGATCTGCTAACAGACTAATCGTTCCTATCCGAGTTTTTAAAATTAAAGATGCTGAAGATCTTTATCAAAAGGTTAAAACCATTGCTTGGGAAGATATTTTTACGGTTGATCAAACTTTTTCCATTGATTCTACCGTTTTTTCAGAGATATTTAATCATACCAAATTTGCAGCATTTAAAGCTAAAGATGCTATTGCTGATCGCTTTAGAGAAAAATTTGACAAACGCCCAGATGTAGATACCGACCAACCACACATTAGAATAAATCTTCACATTAATAAAGAAAACGAATGTACTGTTAGTTTAGATAGTTCAGGAGATCCTTTATTTAAAAGAGGCTATAGAGACAGCCAAAGTCTGGCTCCAATCAAAGAAGATTTAGCTGCAGGAATGATTTTACTAAGTGGCTGGGATAAAAATTCAAACTTTATCGATTTGTTTTGCGGTTCCGGAACATTGTTAATTGAAGCTGCAATGATTGCCAATAACATCCCTCCAAACATTAATAGAGGTGTTTTTGGTTTTATGAATTGGAAAACTTTTGATGAAGAGCTTTTTAATGAAGTTGTTGATGAAGCCTTGGATGCTGAAATTGATTTTTAGTTTAAAATAATTGGAATTGATAATGATGGACGTGTAATGGGAATGAGTAGAGCTAATATTGAAGCTGCTGGATTGACTGATAAAATTGAATTACATAAAAAAGATTTTGCTGATTTTGAAGCACCACAATTAAAAGGTGTTATTGTTTGCAACCCTCCTTATGGAGAACGTATTGGTGAAAACGTTGATGATTTATACACTGCTTTTGGCGATAATTTGAAAAAACAATATGATGGATGGAATGCTTGGATGATTAGTTCAAATATGGGAGCATTAAAAAAAGTAGGTTTACGTCCTTCAAGAAAAATTAAACTTTTTAATGGAAGTTTAGAATGCCGTTTTATGAAATATGAGATGTATAGAGGCACCAAAAAAATTCATAAATTGGTAGATAAGAATCAGTAGTTCGTAATGAGCTAAAAAAGAGAACTTAGGTTAAGTATTATAAGTACAAATGAATATCGGATTAGTAACAGCCGTAAGTAAAAGCGAGACACATACAATGTCTAAAAAGAATGTTAAAACTATACATTTAATTGAGGGATTAGGTATTCATGGAGATGCTCATATGGGGAAAAACGTTAAACATAGATCGAGAGTTGCAAAAAATCCCAATCAACCTAATTTACGACAAGTCCATTTAATTCATTCAGAATTACTTTCTGAATTATTAATCAAAGGGTTTAACATTATTCCTGGAGAAATGGGAGAAAATATAACAACAGTAAATATTGATCTATTAAGTTTACCTAAGGACACTATTTTAAATATTGGAAAAGATGCACGAATAAAGGTAACAGGGTTAAGAAATCCTTGCCATCAATTAAATGAAATAAAAGATGGCTTAATGAAGGCTGTTTTAGGTCGAGATAATATGGTAATTTAATAAGAAAAGCTGGAGTTATGGGGATAATACTCAAAAGTGGTAAAGTGTCTGCTAGAGATGAAATTAGAATTGAATATCCTAAAAGGCCTTTTACTAATTTAGAAAGAGTATAAAGATAACAGCACTAACATTATATATAAATATCAGTAATTAATTTGAATTTGATTAATTTTTAACTTCTCTGTTTTACAACTATGATTAGAAAGGATTACATCCTACGTTATTTTGATGAATTGGCAAAAGTGCTAGCGACAGTCTTGCAATTAAAAAATGATTTAAAGTCAACTGAAGCGGAAGCTAAACTCAATGACTTTGCTACCAATTATTTAGGTATAAGTTTTGAAGAGATTTTAGCTATTGATACAAATATTCTTATTAACTATTTAATAAAGAATAAGGAATTTACCATTATCCACTTTAAAATCTTAGAAGATTTATTGTATCATAAATACTTGATAAATTCTTCTGATGACAATCTTAAAAGGACTACTTTAGAAGTGTTGAAATATGCATCAGAAAACGATACTGATTATTCAGTTGAAAGGATAAGTAGAATTGAAGAACTAACTCAGTAAAATGAAAAGAATAGGCGTTTTAACTTCAGGCGGAGATGCTCCAGGAATGAATGCAGCTGTGAGAGCTGTAGTTAGAACTTGTGTTTTCAAAAATATTGAAATCTATGGCATTTGTGAAGGTTACAAAGGTTTAATTGATGGAAATATCAACCCATTATCATCTACAGATGTAAGCAATATTATACAGCGCGGAGGAACCATTTTAAAGAGTTCACGATCTCAAGAATTCTTTGATGTTGAAGGAAGAAAAAAGGCCCATCAAAATATCCAAAAATTTGAATTAGATGGGATTGTTACCATTGGTGGTGATGGAACTTTTACAGGAGCCAGTATTTTTAATCAAGAATATAGTTCTTCTATTGTTGGCATTCCTGGAACAATAGATAACGACTTATTTGGTACAGATTATACCATTGGCTACGATACTGCTTTAAATACAGTTGTTGAAGCGGTAGATAAAATAAAAGATACAGCAAGCTCACACAACCGCTTATTCATTATAGAGGTAATGGGTAAGGATGCTGGGTTTATTGCTTTGAATAGTGGTATTGGAGTTGGTGCAGATGCCATTCTAATTCCTGAAACACCTACTTACATTAATCAATTGATTAAGAAGTTAGACAATGGAAACAGCCATAAATCGAGTATGATTGTAATCGTGGCTGAAGGTGATGATGCTGGTGGTGCTTATGAAGTAGCAAAAAAACTAAAAGAAGAATGCCCTAAATATGATTCACGAGTAACCATTTTAGGACACATACAGCGAGGCGGATCGCCTTCTGCAATGGATAGAGTTTTAGCAAGCCGAATGGGAAATGCTGCAGTAAATGCTTTGTTAGAGAACAAGTCCAATGTTATGATTGGTATTATCGATAAACAAATTGCATATACTCCTTTCGAAAAATCCATTAAACATCACAATAAGATAAATAAGAGTTTATTAGACCTCACTGAAATACTTTCTTATTAAATGGAAACCATATTCATTGATGTAATATTACCACTTTCGTTACCGAATCTATTCACGTATCGTTTACCTGAAGAGCTGAACAATGACATACAAATTGGTCAGCGCGCAGTTGTTCCTTTCGGGCGAGGAGGTAAATTATACTCTGCTTTGGTCAAGAATATCCATAACTCTCCTCCTACCGAATACCAAGCAAAATATGTAGAATCACTTTTGGATGAAAAACCAATAGTTAACGAAAAACAACTCAAACATTGGGATTGGATAGCCGATTATTACATAGCCAATCCTGGAGATGTTTTTAATGCAGCTTTGCCTGGAGCACTAAAACTAGCTAGCGAAACCAAAATTTTAATCAATACTGAATTTGATGGAGATGCTATAAAAGATTTAAGCGATCAAGAATATCAAATTTATGAGGCATTAGAAATTAGAAATATTTTAAATCTTCAAGAAATTTCTGAAATACTCAACATTAAGAATGTGCATAAAGTGGTAAAATCTTTAATAGAGAAAAGAGCCATTATTGTTGAAGAGGATTTAAAACGAAAGTACAAAGCAAAACTAATTCCTTATGTTCGGTTAACAGAGTTTGCTAACAACGAGAAAAACTTAGAGCAGATTTTTAATGAAATTACCAGGGCAAAAAAACAGTTAGATACGCTAATGTCTTTCATTAAACTTTCTAGCCGTTATGCTGACAAACCCAAAGAAGTAAAAAAAACAGACTTACAGACATCAACGAATGTAACTTCATCAATTATCAATGAACTGGTAAAGAAGAATATATTTGAGGTTTATGAAGTTGCTGTTGATCGGATAGGGAATTACGGGAAAGAATTAATTGGCGATAAAACACTTAACGAACATCAAGTAAAAGCACTCTCTGAAATTAAAACTCAGTTTAAAGAAAAAGATGTGATACTCTTACACGGAGTTACT
>JAESUI010000153.1 GCA_016763135.1 Flavobacteriales bacterium | reverse complement strand
TAATTTCTGAAGGATAAGCTTCTCCGCTTTTTAAGATGGATAGAATACAATATTCTAATACTCCTTTTCTCATCTGTGCTTTTGTATTTTCTATCTTCATATTGGTATTACATATTAAATTACAATACAAAGATATAGGTTTTAAATTGTATTATGCAATACATAGTACTAAAATAATTGATAACTATCTGATTTACAGATAGAATAATTTTAAACTAAATTTCGATTACCTCTTTTTTACCTAAGAATTTAGGTTTCTTATGAATTATATAGAGATCGATTACAGCCTTGGTTTTGGCAAAATATTCCCTAATTCGTGTTTTTGTAGAGTATTTTTCGGGTGGATCTTGAGCTGCAAAACCTACTGCATTAATTTCATATTTGTTGGCAATAAACAATGCTCGTTCTATATGAAATCGCTGCGAAATGATAATAATTTCATTTTGTCCAAATACTTTTTTACATCTTACTACAGAATCTAATGTTCTAAAACCTGCATAATCTAGAGTAATTGCACTTTTAGGAACACCAAGTGCAATCAATGCTTTTTGCATTTGCTTTGGTTCGTTATAGTTTTCTACTCTGTTGTCTCCACTTACTATAATATGTTTTACTTTTCCTAAATGATATAAATCTGCCGCAGCAGAAATTCTGTACTTGAAAAACAAATTGGTGTAACCTCCAACGGTATACTTACTTGTTCCTAAAATTAATGCTACATCTTTATTAGGAATTTCAGATATCGTAGAATAAATATCTCCTTTAGTAGATTTTACAATAATAACATTAGAAAAAACAACGAATAGAACCACCAAACAGTAGAGGGCTATCATCCACTTATTAAAAATGAATTTCTTTATTCTGGTAATTAGCAACTTGATTTTCATTCTATATAAACGTTATTCTTAAAGAATTATGTACAAATCAAGCAAAACAAATGCCGCAAATAAGACACTTGCAACACCATTTGTAGTAAAGAATGCTAAATTAACCTTACTTAAATCATTAGGTTTAACTAAAAAATGTTGATAGGATAATAGGCTAATAAACAAACCACTCCCTACCCAATAAAACAATCCTAGCTCAGCATAATAACCAGCATAAAGAATAAAACCAGCAGTAAATAGGTGTAAAAAAGTAGATAGCATTAATGCATTTTTCTTCCCCATCAAAACGGGTATGGAATGTAGTTTCTGCTCTTTATCAAATTCTTCATCTTGCAGTGCATAGATAATATCAAACCCACTTACCCAAAATAATACAGAAAATGAAAAGAATAATGGTAACCAATCAAACTTGCCCGTTACAGCTAAATATGCTCCAATTGGTGCTAATGACAACCCCAAGCCTAAAACCAAATGACATAAGGCTGTAAAACGTTTTGTTAAACTATAACCTAATACAACAACCAAAGCAATTGGAGATAAATAAAAACACAAGGGATTTATAAAGTAGGTCGTTCCTATAAAAAGGATACAGTTTATAATAACAAATAATAATGCTGATTTTGCTGTTATTGTTCCATTAGGGATTTCTCTCACCTCGGCAGTTCTTGGATTGGCTAAATCTATCTTTCTATCAATAAACCGGTTGAAAGCCATTGCTGCATTCCTTGCAAACACCATACATAAAACCACATAGATTAAAGTCAACCAATTAATAGTAACAGCATTAGTATTTATTGCTAAGAAAAAACCAATTAAAGCAAAGGGTAATGCAAAAATCGTGTGAGTAAATTTTATGAGTGATAAATAGTTTTTCATTTCCAATTTTCTTTCAACATTCCATAAACTGCCACATCAACAAAATGGTCATACAAAAATTCGCCTTGTTGCAAAATTCCTTCTTGCTTAAATCCAAGTCTTTCAGGAATAGCTCTACTTTTCGTATTTTCTACAGCAGCTTTTATTTCTATTCTGTTTAAATCTAGCTCATTAAAACCATAATTAATGAGCGCTTTACAGCTTTTCGTCATAATTCCATTTCCATAAGAGTCTTTATCCAGCACATAACCAATTTCAGCTTTTTTATTGGTATTTTCAATAACATTAAAGCCTAAAGCGCCTATAATTTTGTCTTGGTAATAAATTCCAAGATTTAAAGAAAGCCCCTTTTTATAGTTGTCTTCAACCCCAGCAATAAATTTCTTGGTGTCTTCAATTTTTGTGTTTACATCTAACCAAGGCAACCATTCCCTAAAATGAGTCCTATTTTTTTCAACTAACTCAAATAGAAGTGAAGCTACTTTTTCTTGATGTAATCGCAAAACAATATCATCATCAACTCGAATTTCAAAGCCTTCCATTAAACAAAATTTATTTCCCCAAAAATACCAATACTAAGTAAGTAATAAATCTAAAAGTGAAACTTACTTTCTTAACTTTACAACTTTCAACTATACAACTACAATTATGAGTGACGACAAAAAAGTGATTTTTTCAATGAATAAAGTGGGTAAAACATTACCCAATAAAAAAGTGATTTTAAAAGATATTTACTTGTCTTTCTTTTATGGAGCTAAGATTGGAATTATTGGATTAAACGGTTCTGGTAAATCTACTGTAATGAAAATTATTGCAGGAGTTGAAGAGCAATATCAAGGTGATGTTACTTTTTCTGATGGATATTCTGTTGGTTATTTAGAGCAAGAACCAAAATTAGATGAAACCAAAACAGTTAAAGAAATTGTACAAGAAGGGGCTCAAGAAACCATTGATGTTTTAGCCGAATACGAAGCAGTAAACAACAGTTTTGGTGATCCAGAAGTATTAGACAATCCAGATAAAATGGAAGAAGTAATGAAGCGACAAGCTGAATTACAAGATAAAATTGATGCGTTAGATGCTTGGGAATTAGATACTAAACTTGCTCGTGCTATGGATGCATTAAACTGTCCGCCTGAAGATGAGTTAGTGAAAAACTTGTCTGGAGGTGAGTTAAGAAGAGTTGCTTTATGCCGTTTATTATTAAAAAATCCTGATATTTTATTATTGGATGAACCTACCAATCATTTAGACACTGAATCTGTTTATTGGTTAGAACAGCATCTACAACAATACAAAGGAACAGTAATTGCCATTACTCACGATAGATATTTCTTGGATAATGTTGCTGGTTGGATATTAGAATTGGATAGAGGTCATGGTATTCCATGGGAAGGAAATTACTCTTCTTGGTTAGATCAAAAATCAAAACGATTAGAGCAGGAAGAAAAAACAGAAAGTAAAAGAACTAAAATATTAAAACGTGAGTTAGAGTGGACCAAAATGAATGCTAAAGGAAGGCAATCTAAATCGAAAGCTCGTTTAGCAAATTATGATAAACTGTTAAGTGAAACTGCAAACGAAAAAGAAGCAAAATTAGAGTTGTTTATTCCTAATGGACCACGTTTAGGAAATGAAGTACTTGATGTTACTGATATTTCTAAAGCCTATGGAGATAAACTCTTGTACGAAAACTTAACCTTTAAATTACCCCCTGCAGGTATTGTTGGAATTATTGGACCTAACGGTGCTGGTAAAACCACTTTATTTAGAATGATAATGGGAGAAGAAACTCCAGACAGTGGAAGTTTTAAGGTTGGAGAAACTGTAAAATTAGGTTATGTGGATCAATCTCACGATGACCTTGATAATGATAAAACCATTTTTGAAGTTTTCTCTGGAGGAACAGAAATGATGGAATTTGGAGGGCGAACAATTAATTCAAGAGCTTATTTATCACGATTTAATTTTCAAGGAGGAGATCAAAATAAAAAAGTAGGAATCCTATCTGGAGGAGAAAGAAATCGATTACACCTAGCAATGGCAATTAAACAAGAAG
>JAESUI010000013.1 GCA_016763135.1 Flavobacteriales bacterium | reverse complement strand
TTTTGCAAATGTATTGATGATATTCTTGATCTAATAAGGATTTAGTATTGTGCTTCTCTTCAATTAAACTAACCTCGGGGTAAACGTTCATTAACATTTTTCGCCAATTGGTTTTGTCAGCTAAATGGTCTTTTAAACTCACCTCTATCATTCCAGCCAAATACCGATTAGGAGTTTCGGCCAATTTAATTGCCTTAACTGCTCCTTGATCTATCCATCGAGTTGGTACTTGTGTATCTCTGGTTACACCAACTTTTATTCCGCTAGTTAAGGATAAATAAACTACGTGAGTTTTTAATTGAACCGATTCTTCAAAAGCCAAATCTCTATCTTCAATACCTAAATGTGCTTTGGATAATTCTGGATGAATAATCCATTCTGCAGCTTCAGGAGCATCTCTAAAACAAGGATAACAAAAGCCTTGGTTAAATGATTTAACGGTTTCTCTACCACATTTAACACATTCAATTTTGTTCTGATAAGTGAGTGTAATTTCTTTTCCAACAAATTGATTCATATTAACGAGTTCATCTCCTATTGGAAGATGATATTGGACTTCATCACCCAATTTGGTGTGCATTTTTCTTATCTGACCAGTAAATTGCATAATTTTAAGACTTAATTAGAATGTAAATTTAATTGTTTTAAAACAAGCTATGGAGATTATTAACTCAGTTTTTTCATGGATTATCAAAAAACGAATTCATCAGATGGAATTGTTTATGAAATATCCAATAGCTGTTCAAAATGAGTTGTTTCTAAATTTAATTAATAAAGCAAAGAATACGGAATGGGGAAAGAAATATGATTATAAATCAATAAAGAACTATCAAGATTATATTAGTAGAGTTCCTCTGCAAGATTACGAAAGTATTAAAGATCAGATTATTAGAATTAAACATGGTGAGCAAAATGTATTGTGGCCAACTGATATAAAGTGGTTCGCAAAATCGTCAGGAACTGTAACCGGTAAGAGTAAATTTATTCCTGTAAGTAAAGAATCATTGATAGATTGTCATTATAAGGGAGGGAAAGATTTGTTATCTATTTATCATAATAACCATCCAGAATCAAAATTAATTTTAGGAAAAGTCTTGGTGGTTGGTGGAAGTAGTGCTATCAATTCTTTTAGCAACAATTCTTATTATGGTGATTTATCAGCAATCATCATGAAAAATTTTCCGATGTGGGTTGAACACCGTAGGGTTCCTAAAATGTCTATTGCAATAATGGATGATTGGGAAGAGAAAATTGAGAAGATGGCAAGATCTACATCAAAAGAAAATGTTTCTAATATTTCTGGAGTACCATCATGGACTTTAGTTCTGATTAAAAGAATTTTAGAACTTAATAAAACAGATAACATATTAGATGTTTGGCCGAACCTTGAATTATTTATGCATGGTGGTGTTAATTTTTCACCATATAAGGAGCAGTTCAAAAAGATTGCACCTGGAAATCAACTTAATTATTATGAAAATTATAATGCTACTGAAGGATTTTTTGGGTTACAAGATCAAAGTAGGATAGAAGAAATGTTGTTAATGTTAGATTATGGTATTTTTTACGAGTTTATTGAGAAAACTGAATTAAAAGAAGATAATCCTAAAACGATAACCTTAGAAGATGTTGAATTAAATAAAAATTACGCACTTGTTATATCTACCAATGCCGGTTTATGGCGGTATGTAATAGGTGATACCGTTGAGTTTACTTCATTAAATCCATTTAGAATAAAAGTAACAGGTAGAATCAACCAGTTTATAAATGCGTTTGGAGAAGAGTTGATTATAGAGAATGCCGAAAGAGCACTTTCTGAAGCTTGTGCTAAAACGGAATCAATCATAAAAGAATATACTGTTGCACCTAAGTTTTTTACGAATAAATCTACCGGTAAACATCAATGGTTAATTGAATTTGAAAAATCCCCAAAGAATATTGATTACTTTTCTAGAGTATTAGATAATGAATTAAAACAACTTAATTCTGATTATGAGGCTAAACGATATAATAATATGGTGTTGGATAAACCAGAAATTAACGAGTTAAGTCCTGGTACATTTTATAATTGGATGAAAAGTAATAACAAACTTGGAGGGCAACATAAAATACCACGTTTATCAAATGATAGTACATACATAGACCAGCTAACGGAAATGGTATAATTTTAGCTTGTAGAAATGAAAAGATGAAAAATTTACTAATTATACTACTAATGTCTTTTACCTGTTCTGTTTATTCTCAGGTAAAAACCTTTCCATTTAATGGGCTTACTTTAACTACTGATCAGTTTGGTTTTTATTATGAAATAAAGGATACTGAAATCAATAAATATTCTAATAGCGGAATATTAGACTGTAGTTATAGTAATAATATGCTTGGCGTAATTGCTAATGTCGATGTGAGTAACCCTCAAAAGATTTTGGTTTATTTTAGAGATTTCACTAAAATATTAATACTGGATAATACATTATCTCCTACGAGTGAGGTTATAGATTTAACAACCATTGAATTGGATGAAACAAGTTTAGTTTGTAGATCATACAATAATGGGGTTTGGTATTATGATCCAGTTCGTTTTGAGCTAATAAGAAAAAACCAGGAATTAGTTACAACCAATTCTTCGGGGAATTTAGCTAATATTTTAAATAAAAATATTCAAGCAAATTTTTTAGTAGAATACAATAACAAGGTTTATTTAAATGATACAACAAATGGTATTTTGGTTTTTGATAATTTTGGAACCTATTTAAAAACACTTCCCATATTTGGGTTAAGCAATTTTCAGGTGAGGGATAAATTTTTAATCTACATCAATAAATCTGGTGAAATAGAAGCGTATAACTTTTTCACTTTGGAAACATCAAAATACAAGCCTCTTAAATATAATTCTGTTCTCTCTGTTCGTGTTGAAAACTCATTAATTTATATTGTTAATAAAAAGAAACAACTATTTATCGACAAAATTGAACAGTAACGATAATCTCTGATAATTTTTTGTATTTTTAATCCTTATTAAAACAAGGATATGTTAATAGCAGTAGCAGGGAATATAGGGTCTGGAAAGACTACACTAACAACTTTATTATCTAAACATTATAATTGGGATGCTCATTTCGAAGATGTAGATGAGAATCCATATTTAAATGATTTTTATAATGATATGCAACGTTGGTCTTTTAATTTACAAATTTACTATATGACTAGTAGAATTAGTAAAATTCAAGAAATTAGAGAGACTAAGAAAAACGTAATTCAAGATAGAACATTATATGAGGATGCATATATCTTTGCTCCTAATTTACATTCTATGGGTTTAATGACAACCCGTGATTTTGAAACATATTTTTCCCTATTTAAATTGCAGGAAACATTTATTCAACCACCAGACATTTTAATTTATTTAAGAGCATCTGTTCCAACTATAGTTAATCAAATACAGAAGAGAGGAAGAGATTATGAGGAAAGTATTCGCTTAGACTATTTAAAACGTTTAAATGAGCGTTATGAAGCTTGGATATCTACTTATGATCAAGGTAAATTGTTGGTTGTTGATGTAGATACTAATAACTTCTCTGAAAATGCAGAAGATTTAGGTCAAATAATACAAGCGATTGATGCAGAATTAAATGGTTTGTTTGAATCTAAATAAATCTAATTAAATATTTACTTTAAAGCATTCCCCACCAGGAATGCTTTTTTTTGTGCTTACTCTTTTCCTTTCCTTGAAGGAAGGAATCCAGAAGGAGTTGATTGTGGCTATCTCTTTACTATTAACTTCAGTTCGATGTAAGAATTACTTTACTCCTCTATAAATTAACAAGCTACGTTATTGTGATGAATGAAGTGCAACGAAAAAATGAGGAAGCAATTTCAATTTAACGATGTCATTACTTTAAATTATACGTTAACGTTTATAATTTAAAGTAATGACATTCTGTTTTTTAGATGTTTGCGATTTTCTTTATATCGAACTGAGGTTATTAAAAATGAAAGTCATTAGATTGATTTCTGTTAGAATAAATTGCTGTGTTTGGATTTCCTGCCAGAGTTTATCTTGAGGAAATTGAAGGGAAGGAAAAGAGTAAGCACAAAAAAAAGCCCCGCTTACGCGAGGCTTTAATTTTATTGTTTACTTCTTTAAGAATATTTCTTAAAAGTGGAACATAATAGTGATTTGACCACCATTGTTGTCAGTATCAATTCCGAAAGAACTGTTACCACCAGTAGTATGTTCTCTTGAAATTAATGTTTCAGTTGAACCACCAGTACCAATAGTATACTCTTCAGTATCTCTTTCACCATCTCCTTGAGAAGACATAGCTAATCCCCATCCGTATTCTGCAGCAACAGATACTTTAGGTGATAAAAACCATTCAACACCAGCGAAACCTCTTAATGCAATTTGCATTGTAGATCCGTTAGAGATATCTACATCTCTTTCACCACCACTAGTAGTAGTACCAGCTACGAAATCATCAGTATAAATAGCTGTGTGTAAGTTTGGAGTAGTAGCCGTAGATGATCCTGAACCAGCATCAGCATACGTGAAAGAAGATGAACTTGATCCAAAAGAAATCAATACTTCACCACCATAAAATCCTTGGATTCTAGTGTTTCCTCTTCTTTTTTCAATACCACCACCTAAAGTTAACATAAAGTTAGATGTTGACATTTCATCAGTAATCTCACCTGTTAAAGTTGTGTTAGATGTATCATGAATGTTTTTGGTGTTTGTACTACCAAATCCGATTCTTAATTTCATTCTGTAAGCAGTTGACTCATCTTTAAAGTGCTTAGCAACGATAGTCATTGAAGGATTGTTTCCTACCCATGTAGCGTTAACAGAGTTACCTGCTGTACCGTTAAACATGTTACCTACGTAATCTAAAAATGGAGTTCCATCAAATCCAAGTGCCCAATCACCAGCTTCTGGTAAAAATGCTTCACCTTTTTTTGACGTTAATCCGTCTTGTGCAAATGCAGAAGCTCCTATAAATAGTGCTGCTACGAATAATACTTTTTTCTTCATTACAAATTGTTTTAGTTAAACTTTTATTATTTATTTTATAAAATTCTTAGTTCGCGACAAAGCTAATACATTTTTTTTATAACTCACAAGTTTTTTTTAACTTTATTAACAATTGTTAAAACTTATGAACATACATGTTAATAACTATAGTCGCTATTAATTCTAGTTTTCAAAGCAAATAAAATAAAAATCGTCATCCTATTTATTATAAAAAATAACATTTTATTAACAATTATTACTTTGCATTAATTAAAACTGGCCACTAATCTTAAGCTCTATCTCATCGTATATAAACTTCCCAGCTAGTTTACCTATAACAGATTTAGACCCGTATTCAATTCCATAGTCTGTTCTGTCGAAAGCAAATGTAGCATCTATCTTCGTTTTACCTTCTTCATTAGCTACATAAGCAGGGAACTCTATAGGATTAGTAATACCTTTTATAGTTAAATCACCTGTTATTGTATAATAGCCTTCATTTTCTTCATCCTTTTTAGAAGAAGTGATTGTGAAGTTTGCTGTAGGGTGAGCTTCAACTCCAAAGAAGTCAGCTGCCTTTAAATGACCAATAAGTTTATCATTATCTTCACCTGGCTCTATGTCTGTGCAAGTCATATTTACCATATCTATAGTTAAACCTCCAGAAACAACATCTCCTTCAAGTTTAATAGTTGATTCAGAGATTGCAATTGTTCCCATATGAGCACCACCCACTTTTCTACCTGTCCATTCTATAATACTAGAGTTTATAACAGGAACTACAGTTTCTTCGGTTATTACTTCTTCAATTACGATGTTAGTCTCTTCTGCATGAACTTCACTAGTATGTTCTCCTAATATAGGAGCAACAACTAACCCTATTAAACAAGTTAACTTAATTAAAATGTTCATTGAAGGACCAGAAGTATCTTTAAAAGGATCACCAACAGTATCACCTGTAATTGCAGCTTCGTGAGCAGGAGAACCTTTGTAAGTCATTTCTCCATTAATCATAACTCCTGCTTCAAAAGATTTTTTAGCATTATCCCAAGCACCACCAGCATTGTTTTGGAAAATAGCCCATAAAACACCACTTACAGTAACGCCAGCCATATAACCACCTAGCATTTCTGCAACTAACATATTGTTGTCACTATAAACAAGTTTGCCTATTAATATAACTGCGATAGGAAATCCAATGGTTAAAATACCTGGTAACATCATTTCTTTTAACGATGCTTTTGTAGAAATATCAATACATTTTGCATAATCAGGTTTTCCAGTGCCTTCCATAATTCCAGGAATTTCTCTAAACTGACGTCTAACTTCTTCTACCATTTCCATGGCAGCTTTACCAACAGCATTCATTGCTAATGCAGAGAATACAACTGGCACCATAGCTCCAACAAATAACATTGCCAATACTGGGGCTTTAAAGATGTTAATTCCATCAATACCTGTAAAGGTTACATAAGCAGCAAATAATGCTAAAGATGTTAATGCTGCAGAAGCAATGGCAAAACCTTTACCTGTTGCAGCAGTTGTGTTACCTACCGCATCTAAAATATCTGTTCTTTCTCTAACGATTGGCTCCTGCTTACTCATTTCTGCAATACCACCTGCATTATCAGCAATTGGTCCGAAAGCATCAATCGCTAATTGCATAGCCGTTGTAGCCATCATTGCAGAAGCAGCCAAAGCAACTCCGTAAAATCCTGCTAAAGCATAAGAGGCCCAAATTGCAGCAGCAAATAACAGTACAGAAGAAAATGTAGAAATCATACCTGTTGCTAAACCTGCAATAATGTTTGTTCCTGCTCCTGTGCTTGATTGTTGTACGATTTTTAAAACTGGCTTAGAACCTAATCCTGTATAGTATTCCGTAAAAGCTGAAATTCCTGCTCCTACTATTAAACCAACTAAACAAGCATAAAATACTCGCATTGAAGAGATGTCTTGAGTTCCTTCACCAAAGAAATTCATTTGCATTGTTTCTGGTAACATCCAAGTTACTAAGCCGAAACATGCAATAGCAACCAGAACAATAGATGCCCAGTTACCAATGTTTAATGCCTTTTGTACTTGACTTTCTTTGGCATCATTAGATGTTATTTTAACAAAGAATGTACCTATGATAGATATGATAATTCCAACTCCAGCAATTGACATTGGTAATAAGATTGGTCCAATTCCGCCAAAAGCATCTATAACGAATGTTCCAGCATCAGTCATATCTTTAATAATATAGTTACCCAACACCATAGCTGCTAAAACTGTTGCTACATAAGA
>JAESUI010000152.1 GCA_016763135.1 Flavobacteriales bacterium | reverse complement strand
TTGACACATGGAGCTGAAGATTTAGAAGGTACAAATCATGAGGAAACAGAAGGGTTTGAATTAGCAGATACAGAAGCATAAATTAATTATGAATACAACAACAAAAGCAGACAATTTTTTTGATTCAAATGTGTTAGGTCACCCTGCGGGGTTATTTGTATTGTTTTTCACAGAAATGTGGGAAAGATTCTCTTTCTACGGAATGAGAGTATTGTTAGTTAACTTCTTAACAATGGCGGTAATTGGATCAAACCCTGGTTGGGAATGGTCAACAGAAAATGCAATGGCATTATTCGGAACGTACGCAGGTTTATTATACTTAACACCAATTGTTGGAGGTATTATAGCTGATAAGTTTATTGGCTATCGATGGGCGGTTGTAGTTGGAGCTTTATTAATGACAGCAGGTCATGCATCTATGGCTATTGATACTGAATTTTCTTTATACTTTGGTTTAGCTCTCTTGGTTATTGGTACTGGATTTTTTAAACCAACAATGACTTCAATTATTTCAGAAATGTATAAAGACACTCCTGAGAAAAAAGATGGTGCTTATACCATTTTTTATATGGGAGTTAATGCAGGAGCATTCTTCGGAATGATGTTGTGTGGTTATTTAGCAGAGAAAATAGGCTGGTCTTGGGGTTTTGGCTTAGCCGGAGTTTTTATGTTATTGGGAACATTACAGTTTTGGTTATCTAAACCATTATTCGGAATGATAGGTGAATTACCTTCTAAAATTAAAGCTGCAAAAGTATTAGAGGATAAGAAAAATAATAAAGATGTTAAAGAGGAGATGAACCCTAACCCTTTTACTAAAATTGATATTATTTTAACTGTTATCACTTCAATTATTGGTTTAAGTTATTTGTTAAATGACCCTATTTCAAAAATAGGAGGCTTTAACATGTTTAATTTTGAGATGGGTGGACTGTCTGGACAAAATGTAGTTGTTTTAGTAGGTTTAGCATTATTTATCTTTTTAGTTTTTTCCAGAATTTTTAGATATGAAAAAATAGTACGAGATAGAATGATTGCTTTCGTGATTTTTGCCTTTTTCACTGTATTCTTTTGGTTGTCTTTTGAACAAGGTGCGTCTTCATTAGTTCTATTTGCAAGAGATTCAGTAGATCGTGTAATGACAGGAAGCAGCGCTACTGCCTACAATATTATTAATGCATTATTAACCGTTATTCCATTAGCAATTATAACCTATGTTTTATTTTTATTATGGAGAAAAACATTTAAAAAAATTGCGGGATCTAACATTGTTTTGGTAATCTGTTTTGCAGGGTTATGGGTAATTGTTGGTTGGATGTTAAATCGAGATTTTAACACAAAATCGTATGAGGTTACTTATAGCTCTTACCAAGGAGATTCTATAATGGATGAAGAGACGAACAAACAACAAGTAAATGATAAAGGTGATTTACTGTTTACTCACATCCCAATTGTAGAAAATACAATAGTGCCTCAAGGAAAAGAAATTTATACTGAAACAGCAACTATTGGTGAGCAATTAGAACTTCTTGTAGGAGATGAAATTAACATTCTACATAAAAACAATGAAAAAACAGAATTTTCTTATTTGGATGAAGTTGCATTGGAAAAAGCAATTAAAAATGCAGAAGCAAGAGGTGTTAATTCAGCAGTAATACGAGCTGAAGTTATACGGTTAAAAGGGAATGAAGTTGAGATTACTGTAAGTTGGTTCAGTGTATTGAATTCCTTTTTTATTATTGCCTTTGCATCAATGTTCTCTAAGTGGTGGGAAAGTAAATATAATCCATCTGCAGTAGGGAAATACGCTTTAGGTTTAATTATTATGGCTGTTGGATTTGGTTTGTTAGCTTATGGTGCTTATGGTATACAAGAAGGAGTTAAAGTGAGTATGTTATGGTTAATTTTAGCATATTTGTTTCACACACTTGGTGAGTTATGCTTATCTCCTGTTGGATTATCTTATGTATCTAAATTAGTTCCTGCACGAATGATAGCATTTATGTTTGGGATGTGGTATTTAGCAATAGCAATAGGAAATAAGTTAGCGGCTGTATTGGGTGGGCAAATTGAAAATATTACAGAACAATATTCTTTGTCTACGTTCTTTTTAATATTTACAGTAGTACCATTAGTAGCAGGTTTATTAATACTAGCATTAAACCCTATACTTAAAAAATTAATGCACGGAGTAAAATAATTCATTAATTTGGTATAGAATTTGTTAACTCCCAATCATAAAAACTAACTTATGAAAACACTAAAAATAACCTTGATTTCTTTTATGATGATAGCAATATCATTTGCGTATGCTCAAAATGGCGTATTAAAAAATCAACCAAAAGCTAAGCCACAAACCAAAACTGTTTCTGAAACAGATTATAAAGCTCATGCTGATGGATGGATGGTAGATATTAACAAAGCTTATGAGGAGTCTATAAAAACAGGGAAGCCGATAATGGCCAATTTTACTGGTAGTGATTGGTGTGGATGGTGTAAGAAGCTCAAATACGAAGTTTTTGATAAAGAAGCTTTTAAAACCTGGGCAAAAAAGAATGTTATATTAGTAGAATTAGATTTTCCTAGAAGATTTAAAATTCCAGAAAAATACCAAGAACAAAATTATGGATTGGCTCAAGCATTCAAAGTAACGGGTTACCCAACCATTTGGGTATTTAATTTAGGGAAAGATGATAAAGGTCAATTTACAATTGATGCATTAGGTAAAACAGGCTATGTGAAAGGAGTTTCTGCATTTACTGTAGGAATTGATAAAATGATTAGCCAAGCAAAATCTAAAGGAAAATAGAATTCAAATAAATAATATAAAAAAGCCTTGAACTTTATAGTCAGGGCTTTTTTTATGTTTATCAATCTTTAAACAATTCCCCTGCTTCTTTCCAAAGAGGATCGTTTGAATTTGGTTTAGCAACAATAATAAGAGGCTCTTTTTTAACTGGATGAATGAATTCAATTTTTCTAGCATGTAAGCTTATGGATGCATCAGGGTTCGATCTATTAAACCCATATTTTAAATCACCTTTTATTGGGCATCCAATGGTTGAAAGCTGAACTCTTATTTGGTGATGCCTACCTGTTAAAGGCTTGATATTTAGCAAAAAATAATTATTGAATTGATGTATTACTTTAAATTCTAATTCTGATCGTTTAGCATCTTTATACTCATGGCTATAAGCTATAGATTTGTTTTTTTGCTGGTTCTTTATAAGGTAATGAACAAGAGTGTCTGTAGGCTTTAAAGGTTTGTTTTTAACAATTGCCCAATATGTTTTTTGAATCTCTTTATCGTGAAACATTTTGTTCATCCTAGTTAAGGCTTTAGTTGTTTTAGTAAAAACAATTATTCCACTTGTAGGTCTGTCTATTCTATGTGGGCTTCCCAAAAAAACATCTCCAGGCTTGTTGTGTTTTATTTTAATGTAATCTTTAACAATATCAATTAAGGGTTTATCACCAGTTTTGTCCCCTTGAACAAGGTCTCCCGATTTTTTATTAACGACTATAAGATGATTGTCCTCGTATAGAATTTCAATGTTAGGAAGCGGCTGAGACATTTTTTATTTGTTAGGTTCTTCAGAATCAAACGAAACAGTGATATTTCTCTTTAGTTCTTTTTTGTATTTATTTCTTCCAGCAACAATGAAGGCTTGTTTAAAATATCCTTTACCTGGTACATCTATATTAATTTCATAGTTGTTGGGAGGAAGAATCATAATATAATTACCTTTAGTTGGGTTTACCTCATAAATGCCGTAAAGTTCGTCTGTTTTTTTATTGAAAACCTCTATAGTTAAAGTAGTATTAAAAAGATTTGAATCAGTATCTAATACATATCCTTTAATAGTTGTGTAGGATGGAGGTGTGTCAATAAAATCAACTCTATAAATATCTAAATCACCATAAGAGTCTTTTCTATGGGTTGAAACATAAGCATATTTATGATTTTCACTAAAAGTGATATTTGTATTGTTATATGGTGTGTTTAAAGGGTATCCAATATTTCTAGGCTTAGACCATTCCTTTTTAGATAAATCAAAATGAGAAATGAAAATATCATAACCTCCAATAGAATTATGACCAGTAGAAGCAAAATGTAATGTATATCCATTGTCACTTAAATATGGGTAAGATTCATCAAATGTTGTATTGATTGTAGGCCCCATGTTTAATGGTTCTGCCCATTCGCCATTAGGCAATTTTCTACAAATATATAAATCTTGTCTACCATAACTATCAGCTTTATCGCTTGAGAAGATTAGGTAATTACCATCATTAGAGATGGTTGCAGACATTTGTATACTGGAACCATTATTAATTGCTTTTGATTTAATTTTAATTGATCTTTTAAATGAAGACCTACTTTTTTTAGATAGTTGAAGATTATTTTTACTATTTGGATTATTAACATGATAAAGTACATACTTCCCATTTTCAGAAATGCCAGCTGTTTGTTCGTTTCCATAAGAGTTCGGAGATCCTATCGATCTTGCTTTACTCCATTTCCCATATTTATATTTAGCTAGAAAAATATCAGCAGTATAATATCCTTTTAAGTCATAAATACGACCAGTAGTACCTTGTCTTCTTGTTGTATAGAGCAACATGCTTTCATCAGGAGTAATCATTGGAAGATATTCTCTGCCAGCAGAATTTACACGTTTTCCAAGGTTCTCGAATTTAATATTGAGCGGTTTTTTAATAATAATTTTGGCATTATCACACATTTCAATATTTCTCTTAGACTTTTCGATCAAATCAGTTTTTGCGCCATTACTATTGTTATACTTTTTATATAGTGTAATTGCTTTTTCATACCTGTTAGAGAGGTGATATGCTCGTGCTAAATGGTACCAAACTTCTATAGGGGTTGAAGGTTTACTAGAGATAGATTCTAGTATTTTAATTGCATCAGCGAGTTCATATGTATTCGCTAAACAAACACCAAACTTGTATTTAACTTTAACATCAGTAAGGTCTTTTTTGTATTTATCCCTATAGAGCTCTTTGGCTCTTTGAAAGTTGCCAAGGTCGAACATTTTGTTGGCGTTATCAGAAATTTCATAATTTAATTTTTGAGCAAGTATATTTGCTGAAAAAATAGTACAAACAAGAGGAAGTATAAGGTATTTAATTTTCATCTTTGAAAGATAATTATTTTCAAACGATAGAAGACTTTCTTTATAAAAAAGAACTTTTATCAAGAAAGTGTTAAACTTTAGTACTGCTCTTTATCATTAGGGAAATCTTGGGACTTTACATCCTTAATGTAAGATTCAAAAGCACCTTTCATCTCTTCATAAAGATTGTGATATCTTCTTAAAAATCGAGGACTAAAATCATGGGTAATACCAAGCATGTCATGTACTACAAGGACCTGGCCATCAACACCATTTCCTGCACCTATACCTATGACCGGTATTTTTATTGATTGAGCAACTTTGGTTGCTAGTTTAGCGGGTATTTTCTCTAAAACAATTGCAAAGCAACCAGCTTCTTCCAATAATTTTGCATCTGATATTAATTGTTTTGCCTCTCCCTCTTCTTTAGCTCTAACAACGTAGGTTCCAAATTTGTAGATAGATTGTGGCGTTAATCCTAAATGCCCCATAACAGGGATTCCAGCAGATAAAATACGATTTATAGAGTCTAAAATTTCTTTTCCACCTTCCATTTTTACGGCATGAGCACCAGACTCTTTCATTATCTTGATGGCAGAAGATAATGCTTCTATAGAGTTTCCTTGGTAGGTTCCGAAAGGTAAATCAACCACAACAAGAGCCCGCTCAACAGCTCTAATCACCGAAGAAGCATGATAAATCATTTGATCTAAGGTAATGGGTAGGGTGGTTTCATGACCAGCCATAACGTTAGATGCTGAGTCGCCAACAAGAATAATATCAATCCCTGCGCTATCTATAATTTTTGCCATAGAAAAATCATATCCAGTTAGCATGGATATTTTTTCGTTTCTCAACTTCATTTCTTGAAGAACATGAGTTGTTACTCTTTTTATGTTGTTTGAATGAATCGACATCTTAACCTTTCGTTTATTTTATATTACCGTTTACTACCAATACATACCATTGGTATATTTTATTTGAATGCAAAGCTACAAAATCTGTTCATTTATCATTAAAAATGATATTTTTGTGTACATATTAAAATTTGTATTATGAATAAATCACTTTTTGCAGCACTTTTATTAATCTTGATAGGGTTTGTTTCGTGCGAAACGGATATTGATGTGAATGCTGAATATAAGGACATACCAGTTGTTTATGCTGTTATTAGTCCATCAGATACAGTCCATTATATAAAAATAAATAAAGCCTTTTTAGGGGATGCGAATGCCCTAGATTTAGCTGCTGATGCAAATAATTTTAATTATGCAGATGGTGAATTAGATATAACCGTTGAAGAATATTCAGAGAATGGAACTAAAGGAGATACTTATTCAACCGGAAATGGTAAACTGATTAGAACGGTTAATGAGATACCTAAAGATCCAGGTATATTTGATAGTAGTACTAATGTCTTGTATAAATTTGTAGAGCCTGTAATAAAGAGATATAGTACCTATAAATTGATAATTATTAATACAAGTTTAAATAAAGAAATAACTTCTGAAACTGAAATTGTAAAAAGTATAGTAATTTCTACACCAGCAGTGAATCAAAAAATATCATTTTGGATTGGAGATCCAAATCCAGGCATTGGAAATTCTAATGATAGAGAGATAACAGTAATATCCAAAAAAGATATAGGGAGAGTTGGTGCTTCATTAATATTTAATTATGTAGAGCATTATACTACTGCTAGTGGTTTGTCTCCTGTTGCAAAAAGTGTAGAAATGTCTCTTGGTGAAGTTATAACAATTTCATCTCAAGGGGAAGAAACTTTAGTTTGGAAATTAGATGGGGAAACATTTTTTGGTAATATAGAAAATGGTGTAGTTAATATGAATAATATTTCATTTTTCTCTCATCGAGAATTGGCAAATATTTCTATGGTGTTTAATGTCGCTGGAACGGAGCTAAATACATATATGTTGGTTAGTGCACCTTCTAATACGGTTAATCAAGATAAACCAAAATACACTAATATTGATGGAGGGTTAGGTATATTCTCTTCTAGAGAAAAAATATTGTGGCAGTCTACTATTGATCCGTTGACAGGGAACGTTAATTTAAGTCCTTCAACTATAGGTAAACTAAGAAGTCTACAAAACCTTGGATTTTGTTTTGGGACTAGCCCAACATCTGGATACAAGTGTAATCAATTACCATAATAAAACATCCTATCTTATTGCTGGGATGTGTAGAGTATTGTTTTTCGCATTAAAGAATAAGAAAATAATCTATTTTTAATCAAACAAAGATATCTTTGTTTGATTTTTTTATTTTAAACGAATGCTTTCTAACCTTATAAACAACATTATTAATTTCTTTTACAAGAGAAGCATACTGTTTGTATTTGTTCTTATAGCATTTTTAGGTGTATTCGTTATAGGTATATTTCAAATTAACATAAATGAGAGTATATTCTCTATGTTACCAAAAGGGAATTCATTTTCCAAATTTAGTAAGTTAATAGATCAGGGAGAGCTTACTAATCAAGTTGTTTTCACATTAGATGTTGAAGAAGTTGATTCAGAAGAATTATTAGAATTAACAGCTAACCTTTCAGACTCTTTAAATAAATATACAAATAGCTATTTAAAAGATATAACTATAGAACGTCCTAATTTAGAGGTTAAAGTATTTGATTATTTCTATAATAATTTCCCTGCTTTTATTGATGAGCCATATTATAAAGGCATTGATAATAAAATTAGTAAAGATTCAGTAAGTACTCATCTATCCAATGCTCAGCGAAATTTACTGGCTCCTGGTGGTTTTATGTTTAGAGACTTTATTCTTAAAGATCCTATTTCTATTTCTGGTGATTTTTTTAAATCATTGAATGAAAAGAGTAACATATCTAATCTTAACGTAGAAGATGGTTTTATTTTCTCTGAAGATAAAAAACAACTATTGATTACTGCTAAAACAGTATTTAATGCTACTGATAATAAAAAAAATATAGAGCTGTATAATTCGTTAAATGAACTTAAAGAAAATTGGAATAAGCATTATTCAAAACAGCAGTTTGGTTATTTTGGAACTTTTCAGATAGGAGCAGAGAATGGAATACAAGTTAAGAAAGATACTTTTCTGACATTAATTATCACCCTAATTATTATTCTGCTAATTCTTTTCATTTTTTATCGAAAAATATTAATTCCATTATATTTTATGTTACCGTTAGTTTTTGGAGCTGCATTTGCTTTAGGAATGATGGGCTATTTTAAAAATGAAATTTCAGGAATATCTATTGCTACTGGAGCAGTTGTTTTTGGGATTATCTTAGATTATTCTTTCATTTTTTTACTCATTTACAACATACAAAATCAATATCAAAAACCATTAAAGAATTATCAGCGCCATTATTAACAGGCGGGTTTACAACAATAATGGCATTTGCAGCTTTACAATTTACTAACTCTAAAGTGTTACAAGACTTTGGCTTATTTGCAGCATTAAGTTTAACAGGAGCGGCTTTTTTCACATTACCTGGCCTACCTATTATTCTTAAGCTTTTTAGATTTAAATATGCAGCTGTAAATGACAGAACCCTTAGTCTTAATATTGTAATTCCTAATAAATACAGAAAGCTATTTGTTCCAGCTGTTGTTGTACTGACTGGAGTATTTGCTTTTTTCGCATCAGATGTTCAGTTTGATGGGAATTTAGACAATCTCAGTTTTCACAGTCAAGATTTAAAAGAGCAAGAAAACAAGTTGATGGGAATAAACCCAGAACTGGAAAAGAAACTATATCTCTTTGCAGAAGCAGATAGTTATAAGGAAGCTAATCTTGCCAATTTTAAATTGTATGAAAAAATAAAAGAATTTGAATCTAATGAGAAAATAAAATCATCTTTTTCAACTAGTCAATTTATTATTCCAGATACTATAGCTAATTATCGATACCAACATTGGAAAATGTATTGGTTGAAATATAATGAGAGCTTCCTTAGAGCGTTTAATGATGCTTCAGATAGTTTGGGATTTAGTGAAGAAGCTTTTACTGAATTTAAAAAATGGATAGCTACTGATTCTTATCAATCATCTAATAATAAAGAGTTGTATAAAGAACTAGGGTTGACTGATTTTATCAATAAAAGGGATGATAAAACTACATTTATTACAACTGTAGTAGTTAACAAGGATTTAATTAATGAGGTTCAGTACGAGTTGACTAAAATCTCTGGAGTATCAGCATTTAATAGGGCTGAAGTTGCAACAGAGCTATTAACAACAGTAAAGGATGATTTTAACTTCATACTGTTAGTTTCTTCATTACTGGTGTTCTTTAGTTTATTAGTCATTTATGGAAGAATAGAAATGGCACTGTTCACTTTTATACCAATGGTTATTAGTTGGGTATGGATTTTAGGAATAGCGGGAATGTTTGGTCTTAAATTTAATTTTGTAAACATTGTAATTGCCACATTTATTTTTGGCTTAGGAGACGATTTTAGCATTTTCGTTACAGACGGGTTGCTCCACAAATATAAACACAAGAAAAATACGTTAGGGTCTTATAATATG
Source organism: Flavobacteriales bacterium (assembly GCA_016763135.1). Taxonomy (GTDB): domain Bacteria; phylum Bacteroidota; class Bacteroidia; order Flavobacteriales_E; family Vicingaceae. The sequence goes on along the minus strand of JAESUI010000152.1, from coordinate 13,539 downwards.
GCCATAGTACTTTCGGCCCTAACGACTATGGTTGGTACAGGTGTATTGTTTTTTGCGAAACATCCTGCAATACACTCTGTTTCAGTAATAAGTGTTTTAGGGATTTTATGTGTGCTATTGGTTTCAATTATTATACAACCATTTTTGTTTGATTTATTTATTCAGAATAGAATTGACAAAAAGAAAACACCTTTGACTCTTTTTGCTTTTCTTATCTCTGTTTTTGAGTTTTCATTTTTTGTATTGGGTTGCTTGCATGCTTATATTGTTTTAGCTGTATTGTATGTTTTTCCAGCACCAAAAAAGAGTAAACGTTACTTCCTTAATTCGGTACTTTCATATTCTTCTTGGTTTATGATGTACTCATCATTACATATTAAAAAAAGTATTAATCGGGAACATTTAGATTTAACTAAACCCTCAATTATAATTACCAATCATACATCATTCTTAGATATTTTAATGGTTTTATTGGTACATCCAAAAATTATTATAGTGGTAAAAGACTGGGTATATAAATCAATGTTGTTTGGACCTTTAGTTAGATACGCGGGATATATTTATGTAGGAAATAGTCCTGAAGAAAATTTAGCCATGATAAAAGATAGGATTGGTGCTGGTTATTCAATAATGATATTTCCAGAAGGCTCTCGATCCAAAGATGATAAGATTAGAAGGTTTCATAAAGGTGCATTCTTTTTAGCAAAAGAATTGAATCTAGATATTACGCCTCTTTTAATTCATGGAGCGTCTTACGTGTTGCCTAAAACAGAGTATTTTGTAAAAAAAGGAAATATTAATTTAAAGCTTTTACCAAGAATAAAGGCAGATGACTTAACCTGGGGAGATACTTTTGGAAAAAGAACCAAATCCATTTCTAAACACTTTAAAGAAGAGTATCTCAAATTTAAAGAAGAACAAGAAAATGGTAAAGGATTATTTCCGCGTGTTTTCGCTATCTATGTTTACAAAGGGCCATTTTTAGAATGGTATTTAAAAATAAAATGGAAATTTGAGTATAAGAATTACGAACATTACAATAGGCTTCTAAAAGGAAAAACTAAAATAATGGATATTGGCTGTGGCTACGGCTATTTGTCCTATTTTTTACATTATAAAGATGAGAGTAGAGAAATATTAGGGGTTGATTACGATGAAGAAAAAATTAGTATCGCTAATAATGGATTTGATAAAACGGAAAACTTAACTTTTAATCAGGTTGATATTATTACACATGATTTTGTACAGTATGATGCGATATTATTAAATGATGTGTTGCATTATTTTTCAGAAGAAAAGCAGCTAAAATTATTAGAGAAATGTGCGAATTCTATAGCTGATAAAGGGATAATACTAATCAGAGACGGGATCACTGATTTTAAAGAAAGACATGAGAAAACACAAAAAACAGAATTGTATTCGACTAAATTATTAGGCTTCAATAAAAAAGAAGAGAGTTTCCATTTCTTTTCATCAGAATATATTTGCAATTTTGCAAAGCAGTATAACTTATCAGTACAAATGGAAGAGCAATCGAGTAAAACTTCTAACGTGCTGTTTATTTTGAAGAAACAATAAATGGCTTTAGAAGATAAAGAATATGACTTTGTAATTATTGGGAGTGGACTTGGAGGCTTAGAGTGTGCTTACATTTTGGCAGAGGAAGGACATAGTGTTGTTGTGCTCGAAAAAAACCATCAAATAGGAGGTAACCTACAAGTATTTAGTAGGGATAAAAGTATTTTCGATACTGGAGTTCATTACATAGGAAGTCTTAATGAGGGAGAAAATTTAGATCAGTTTTTTAAGTATTTCGGAATGCGAGATAGTTTAAAATGGAAACGAATGGATGAAGATTGTTTCGATTTAATACGGATTAATGGAAAAGAATTTAAGCATGCTCAAGGTTATGAAAGGTTTATAGAAACCTTAGTTGCTGATTTTCCAGAAGAAAGAGTTGGAATTGAAAAGTATTGTGATAAAATTAAATCTCTTTGTGATGATTTCCCATTGTACAACCTTAAATCAATTACTAAGGACAATCTTTTCGGAGATATTAATATGCTCAGTTTAAATGCTTATGATGTTATTGCTTCTATTACTTCAAACACATTATTACAAAATGTGTTAGCAGGTTCTAATGCACTTTATGCGGGAGAGAAAGAAACAACACCTTGGTTTATTCATGCCCTAATTATGAATAGTTACTTAACAGGAGCTTATCGATTAAAAGATGGAGGGTCTCAAATATCTATACATTTAAGTAAAGCCATAAGAGCTTTTGGAGGGGAGATATTGAAAAGAAAAATAGTGACAAGTGCTAATTTTCATGAAGATGGAAAAATTAAAGAAGTAGTACTGAGTAATGGAGAAACGGTAAAAGGAAAGAACTTTATTTCTAACGTTCATCCTGTTGTCACCATTGATATATTTGGGGAAAAGAGATTTTTAAAGCCTTATGTAAGAAGGGTTAAAGCACTACGTAATACAAAATCTTCATTTATAATTCATATTGTTTTAAAGGAGAATACCTTTAAGTATATGAATTATAACACTTATCAAATTAACGATGATGATGTTTGGGGTGGTATTGATTACACACAAGAAAATTGGCCTAAAGGAGTTTTTATTTGTACACCAGCAACTTCTAAAAGTGATGAATATGCAGATTGTGTAACTGTTATGGCTTACATGGATTATGAAGAAGTAGAACAATGGGGTGGTACATTTAACACTGTTGCAGAAAAAGGAGTAAGGGGGGGAGAATATGAAGCATTTAAACGTGCTAAAGAAGATAAACTAATACAGGAGTTAGAAAAAACGGACCCTAATATTAGAGAAAAAATAGTATCTGTACATAGCACAACTCCATTAACCTTTAGAGATTATATTGGTGATAAAACGGGCTCGCTTTATGGAATTGTAAAAGACAGTAACGAACCTATGCGTTCAGTTATAAACCCAAAAACAAGGATTAAAAATCTTTCACTTACTGGTCAAAACATTATACTACATGGTGTTTTAGGAGCTACTATTGGTGCTTTTGTAACTTGTTTTAACTATGTGGATAAGCATAAACTGATTGATAAGGTTAGAAATAGTTAAGCCTCTGTAGTACATCATTTTTTATTTCTTTCAATCTTCTTATATTGTTCAGACTTAAACAGTTTGATTATGAAGAAAATAGTCTTATTCATTACCTTGCTTTTTATTGCTCAGCTTTTTTTTGGGCAAGAAGAAATATCTAATGAGAAAATACAAATTGGAATTCCTTACCCTGTTGTAGATGCAAGTTCAAAGCAGTATTTCAGGTATAAGGATTTAATATTAGGAGTAAAAGTTAGGGATAGAAGAGGAGGTGTAACTTACACACTACAAACATACAGCAGTAATAAGTTAACTTTAGAAAAACTAAAGATATATGATGACTTTCCTAAATGGTTTGTGCAGGAAAGTATTATAAAATTAAATGACAGGATATTTTTATTTTTCTCAGTGTGGGATAAACCAAGAGGAGTAGAGCAACTTTTTGTTAGAGAATTTGATGTTGAAAATGCATCCTTTAAAGATGCTCCAAAACTAATTTTAGAAGTAGATGGTAAAGTGGCAGGCACCTCAATGAATTATAGAGTATATAACAAGTATGATTTCTACACTTCTTTTGATGAGAGTAAATTATTGATTCAGTACAGGAGAAAACCTAAAACAAAAAAGGACTCTAAGAATAAAGATGTAATTGGTTACAAGGTATTTGATGGAAATATTGAGTTGTTGCATGGTAGTGAAGTGGAGATGCCTTACACTGAAAAAAAGATGAATAATTTAGATTATGCGGTAGATAATTCGGGTGATTTCTATATAGCAGCTAAGGTATATCGTGATAATTCAACTAAAAATAATGTTACAAAGAAAACAGTTGGCTATGATAAAAAAGAAATAAATTATGACATAGAAATAATGACAGTTTCTGCTGATGGAGTTTTTTCACAAAAGAAAATAGAATTAGAGTCGGGTAAACACATTAGCAGCTTAAGGTTGTTTGAAGCTGGAGATGGTAGAATTATATCTGCTGGTTATTATTCTTCTGGAGGTAAAAAGGGCAACGATTTTAGTGATGTAAACGGTGTTTTTAAGTTCAACTTAACTAAAGGAGATGATGCTTTTAGAATTGATTATTATGATATTCCTCTAGAAATTATCAATCAAAATAGACGAGAAAAAGCAGTAAAAAAATCAAAGAAAAAAGAGAAGGAAAAAGAAGGCGGAGTAGCTTTATCTAATCTTGATCCTAAAACATTTTTTATTCATAGTGATGGAAGTATTGTACTGATAGGAGAGCAGTTTTACATAACAACACATACTTATACTGATTCTAAAGGGAATACAAGAACAACTACAACCTATCATTATAACGATGTGTTAATTACAAAAATCAATAAAGACGGTTCGTTAGCTTACATGAAAAAAATGGCAAAAAGGCAAACCAATGGGTTGAGTTCATTTAAGTTAGTTGAGGGTAAAGATGACTTGTATTTAATTTACCGGGATAACATTAGAAACTTAGAATTAGATTTAGTTGATGTTCCTGCTCGTGGGGGTAAATTTTTAACTGCTTATAAGATTAATTATAACACTGGTGAAACAAGTAAAATTTCTTTGTTCGACTATCGAGTAGTTAAAGGCTTAAAGATATATCAATTTGCTTTATCACGAATCATCTCAACAACTGATGATGAATTTGTTTTTGAGGTGTACAAAAAGAAAAAAGAAGATATTTTAATTAAGGTAGAATTGAAATGAGGTTAAATAAAATTGTTTTTTTAATGAGTTTTTTGCTGCTCATCCAGTTTCTGAATGGGCAAAACACATTGAATAAAAAGAACATTAGTTATGGTCATGATTATCAAGGTTTTTCGAAAGCTTTAAAAAAATATTTCACAATAGATGATGTTTTATTATCTGTATGCCTTTATAGGGAAACTATTATTTTACAGACGTTTAGTAAAGATTCACTTAACTGCATTAATTCAAAAGATTACAGAGGCTTCCCTAAAAATGTTCAGGTAGAGGATGTTGTAGAGTTTAATAACCATGTTTACCTTTTTTATTCAACATTAGTGCATGACGATAGCTTGTTTGAAGAGAAGTTATATCTAAAAGAGATAAATGTTGATAGTTGCAGGTTTGAGAAAACTAAATTATTAATGAAAGTAGATGGTAATGTAACAGCAATTTTGTCTATGCAAGATTATGATAATTTTGATTTTTGTTCCTCCTTAGACCAAGATCGATTTATGGTTCAATACAAAAAGAAAAAGAAAATGAAGCAACCAGTTGAGCTGGGCTATAAGATTTTTGATCGTGATTTTAATTTAGTTTGGGAAAAAGAAATTGAAATGCCTTATAATGGGTTTCAGATGGAGAATATTGATTTCGCAATTGATGCACAAAGTAATGTTTATTTGGCTTCTTATATTTTTAGAAATAAAGTTTCTAATTTGTTTCGAGATAATAAAGGACCTGCAAGAAGGGTGACAGAAAGAGGGGCAATCAATTATGATTTGGAAATATTTAAAATAGGAATAAAAACGGGTAATTTCACCAAATCAAAAATCGTTTTAGATTCTGGTTACCATATTAATTCATTTAAGTTTTTCCCAATTAATAATGAACAATTAATTGGAGCAGGATATTCATCCGTTGTGGGTAGGAACGATAAATTCCATCAGACCAGTGGAGTTTTTAAGTTCAATTTGTTGGATAAGGAGAGAAAGATAGATATGTTACCTATTCCTACCGATTTGGTGAATCAAAACTTAAAGAAAAGCAAGGTTGCCTTAAATACATCCTTATCAAGAAGGTATGGTAAATATTTTAAACCGGTTTTAAAAGACTTGGTACCAGAAAATATGATTCTTGAAAAAGATGGAGGAATGATTTTGATTGGAGAACAGCAAATTCCAATTGAGCGACATTATGTGGTTCCTGGACCTGGAGTTATAGTCTACTCATCAACTCAGCATATGTTATATAATGATGTATTAATTTCGAAATTTAATACAGATGGCTCTTCAGCATGGATGAAAAAATTAGCCAAAAGACAAGAAACAACGAATCGAATTGATTTTTTCGGGTTACAGAAAAGAGGCTTATCATTTAAATTGGTTGAAGGAGAGAAAGATTTATACCTTTTGTATGTGGATCAATTTAAGAACCTTAAATTACCTTCGGACAAAAAGCCTGCAGAACTTAATGATGATGGGAATCATGGCTTCTTAACAGCATACAAGATTAATAGGACTACTGGAGCTGCTAGTAAAGCTGCTATTCTGGATGTTCAACAAATTAGAGGTCTCAGAACTAATAATTTTAATATTTCAGGGATAAATACTTTTCAGAAAGACCAGTTTTTATTTGAAGGATATTATAACAATGAAGACATGTCTGAAGCTCACCTAAGATTAACAAATGTTTTAGGGTTTTTAACCCTTGTAAATTTAAAATAACCCAATTGATGATGAAGTTTAAAGATTATTTAAAATTAGTGATTATAGCAACTGTATCGTTATACAGCTTTGAAGGGAATGCTCAATTTAGAGTTTTCGCGACTCCAAGTTTTGAAATACCAATAGTTTTTGGTAATAACTCTGGGTATAATCCAACTTTTGGGTTTAAAATAGGAGGTTTTTATGAAGCAAGAAGGTTCTCGCTAGGATTGAGTGTTGGTTATCAATCCTTTTCCTCTAATGAGGATGATGGTACTAAGATAGGGTTATATAGTTTCCTATTAGATGATGATCCATCAGGGAGTTCTTCATCATTTTTTGGCACAACATCATTTTTTGGAGAAAGAAATTGTGATACCTGTACATATACAGAGGAGTTTGGAAATCTAACCATGGTTCCTATAATGATTGAATGGAATCAGTATCTTTTAAAAATGGAGAAAATAAAAATTTCTGTTGGTCTGAATGTAGGACTTAGAGTATATTCTTATAGCCATATTATTCGATTTGATGAACCATTAGAAAGTTTGAATTATGACCCCTATGCTGTTCCATCAACCCAACCAGAAATGATTGAAGGTACTATTACAACTGATAAAACAGACTTAAGATTTAATATCTCACCTAAAATAGCTTTTGAATATTTATTTAATGATAAATTCAGTTTCTACATTGAGCCAGCAATTAATCTTCAAACAGAAGATTTAGGTGGTTTTTTTATGTTTGATGATGGTTTTTCACTCTTAGATGAAGATAAACCTTTACCAAATAATTATACTGTTCATCAAATGTTTACGGCATCCATTGGCCTTGGAATAATATATAATTTTGGTCACCCAGCAAAGGTTCGAAAAAGAATAGAAGAGACTGAGAAAATAATGGAATCAGAAAAAATAGAGTGGTTGCCAGAATAGGTTATACGTAAACCATTTTTTTGGATTACCTTTTACTGACTGAACAAGAATTTTATCATGAAAAAATCACTTTATTTATTAACACTACTATTAATTGTTCAAATTAGCTTTGGACAAGAGATGTTTTCTGATGAAAAAATTGAGATAGGTACTCCTTATGAAACAGTAGTAGCTCAATTCAATAAATATTATACATTTAAAGATTTGATTTTCGGGATTAAAATTAATCGAGAAAAAATCACATTACAGACGTATAATATTGAGAGCTTAACTCAGGAAAAAATTAAAGTATATGATGATTTTTTAAAAGAACTAAAAATTGAAGAAATACTTAGGATAAAGGATAAGTTATTTCTTTTTTATTCATTTTATAATGAAATAACAAACAAAGAGAGTCTATATTTTAGAGAAATTGATGTAGAGGAATGTTCGTTTAAAGAGGGGGCAAAACTTTTATTTGAAATTGAGGAAAATGTTACTTCTTCAATGGAATTCCAGCAACTGGTCGATAATCTTGATTTTCGTAGTTCATTTGATGGAAATAAATTGCTTATTCAATATTTAAAAAGACCTGACAGAAAGCTCCCGAAAAAACAAAGAAAAAATGCTCTTTCTGTAATCGGATTCAAGGTTTTTGATCAAAAACTCAATCTTATTTGGAGTAAGGAAATTGAGATGCCTTATAAATATGCAGAGATGAAAAACAAAGATTATGCTATTGATACTGATGGGAATTGTTATTTAGTCTCACTTATTGGTTCTGATTTTATTTTATTTAAAATAGCTGCTCAGACTGGAATTTTATCTAAGAATAAAATTGAAATTGCTTCCGATCAAATTATTGAAAACCTAAAATTATTTCAAATTAGTGATAAAAGTATTATTTGTGCTGGATATACTCTTGTTATTGCAAGTTTAGAAGGGAGTGAAAGTGGTATTTTTAAATATAATATACTGGATACAACTCCTGAAATTGATCATTATGTGATTCCTTTGAAAATTGTTTATCAAAATGCAACTAAGATTAGACTAAATTCATTTGAGGCAGGACATTCAAGTTATAAAAAAGTGTATAGTTTAAGTATCAAATCTTTAGTTCCAGAATTATTATTTGTAGATAAGGATGGTAGTATGTTATTAATTGGAGAGCAGAATATTCCCATTTCTAGAAATTATGGAGCTTTTGTTCCGGCTTCATCTGGAATTTCACCTTTGATTGGAATTAGTAGTGGACATATGCTTTATAATGATGTTCTTATTACAAAGTTTAATAAGGATGGTTCTTTAGCATGGGTAAATAAATTAGCAAAACATCAAGAGACAGTTAATAGGACAAGATTTGATGGATTAGAAAAGAGAGGGTTGTCCTATAAATTTATAGATGGGGAAAATGATTTATATATTATTTATACTGACCATAAAAAAAACTTGAATTTAGATTCAATTAAAGCTCCTAAACCAAATGATTTTGGTAATGAAGGTGTGTTAGTTGCTTATGAGATAAATAAAAATTCTGGAGTGGGTAAAAAAACACCCATTTTTGAAGTAAGAAAAATTAAAGAGATAAGAACTAGTAAGTTTAGTTTGTCAAGAATGGTGACAAAGAAAAAGGATGAACTTATTATTGAAATATATGATGGATCTTTTAAAGATATTTTGATAAAAAAGAAAGTGGGGAATGATGTTCTTTTAAAAATAAAATTAAAATAACTAAACATAAACCAATTTCTCAGGCTTTCTTTTTTCTTGTTTAAATACTTGTTGGTTTAAAGTAGCCTCATCTATAAACCGAATATCTGGTGTTACTCTTAACTTAGCTTTATACAAGTCCTTAATTTTTTTATTAAACGTTGTGTTGTCCAAACTGTTAGGCAAAACAACAGTAATGTGGTCGTTTCCAAATTCATTTTTAGAAATTTCTACTTGATACAAGTCAATTTCACTCATCATATCTAATACATCGAATATTGCTGGAGGAAATAAAGTAGTACCCATAAACTTAATCATTTGTTGCTTTCTGCCCACTACAGGCCCCAAACGAGTGGTATCTCTTCCACAACCACATTGGTCATAATAAACATGACACAAATCGCCAGTTTTATAGCGTAATAAAGGCATTCCTTCAACTCCAAGAGTAGATACTACAACTTCACCAACTTCACCATTTCCCACTCCCTTTCCCTTATCATCAACAACCTCTAATACCAAGAGGTCTGGATTTAAATGTCCACCAGTACCTTCAGTACATTCAGTAAAAGCAGCGCCCATTTCTGTAGAAGCATAAGTAGAGTATAAGTTAACATCCCATTGAGATAAAATTCTTTTCCCTAGTTCGTTGGGGGTGAAATCTTGATTACGTATAGGTTCTCCAATACAAACAATTGATTTTATACTAGTGCTTTTATAATCGATGTTATGCTCAATGGCATAATCAATTAGCTTAGGAATAAATGATGGTATAGCAATTAAAATAGTAGGAGAGAAGCGTTGTATGGATTCCCATTGTAAATATGGAGCACCTGGCCCTGTTCTTACAATTCCAGCCCCCATTTTACTAATTCCTAATTGATAAGCTAAACCAGCCATAAAACGCTTGTCTATAGTGGTCATTAATTGATAAATATCATCTGCAGAACCACCAGCACATTTTAATGCTTGAGCTTCATTTTCGGCTAACCTGTCAATATCTTTTGCTGTTAAATAAAAAGTAACTGGTTCGCTAAGTGTACCTGATGTGGCAACAAAGTCTGCAATTTGATTTTTATCTACACACAAAAAATCATCATTATATTTTGCTAAATCATCTTTTGTTGTAAAGGGTATTTGCCCTAAATCTGATAATGAAGAAATAGTACTGATGTCAATATTATTTTCTAAAAATAAACGTTGATAGAATTTAGAATAATCATTCAGGTATTGCAATAGACGTTGCAGTTTAGCCAATTGACTCTTAGTTATTGTAGCTGTATCTTCCATCGTGATTACTCTGTAAGCTTATTTTTGCAAGATACAATATTACCTTTAATAATGTTTTCCTCATCAATAGATGCCACGCTATAGCTTAATGCTTTTGTGTAGTATTCAATTGCTTTGCTATGTATTTTATTCTTTTGATATAAGTCTCCAAGAACCATATAAGTGATGTAACTGTTTGGGTTGGTTTGTATGAATTTCTCTTCATTTTCTGAGCTCATCGAAAAAGGAATTCCTATCATTACATATTTCTGAATACCTTGTTTGATTTTTTTGTACACCTCATATTTCTTATGGTTTACCGATCCTAAAAAGGCATCTGCCTTTACCGTTAGTGAGTCAATATTAGAAAAGTCTTTATCTCCATTAAACACAACATTTAAATCGTAGCCAATAAACTCACCTAATTGATAAGGTGGAGTAGATATCCAAAACTGACGTTGGTGAGGTTTAAAAATAATGCCATGGTGTGCAATCAATTGGTTTAATGATTTTGGATTACCATAACCCACAAATTCATCATTAACCCCTTCTTTGTTTCTTAGTATGCTAATCGCGTTGGTGTAATCAATAGGATAGTTCCTATTCAATAATTCATTTACTCTGTTATAACGATGTTTAGAGTCACTGTTTTTAATGTTTAAAATATTTACAGAATCTTTTAGGAAAATTTCACTTTGATAATGGTTGGAGCAAGTCACAAAATCCTTTTTGGAATCATACACATCCATTTTAGTTGGAGATTTCTCAATAACAATGGTTTTGTTATCTGCAGATGAACCTATCATTAAAGATTCTGAAACAAAGGTTTCTCTTTTCTTTGCAATAGCTATTGCTTCATCAATGTTCTTTGCGTATTGTAATATTTCTCTAGCCAATAATGATATTGGATCTTTAGCGGTAAAAGGAATGTCAGATTTTGAAGCATTTAACGTAACCGTTAATCCTTTTTCGTTCATGCCAGAAACCACTCCAGTTAAACCTGCCCACGAATAAGATGAGAAGGCATATCCTTCAGAAGGTTTTACAAAGAGAATCAATTTATCTTCTGCAAATTCATCTCCCATATAGAAATCAAAATTTCTGGCTATCAATAAAGAGCTATCTGCTGATAATTCGTTGTTCACTGAAAAGGAAGTACAACCAACCATATTTAAGTCCTTTAGAGCATGCCCAATGTCATGAGCAGCATGGTAGTTTAGAATTCGATAGTACTTAGGCCCTATGTAATCGTATTTCTCAGAAAATGATTGCGAAACACCATAGATTTCTGTTAAGTTTTCTTCTGGAATATATTCATTGATATCTCTATTGAAATAAGCAATAAACATTTTTAAGAAGAACTGAAAGAACTGGTTAGGAACAATCTCATCAATTTGATTAACAAAATCAACCTCTTGTTTTTCTATCAGTTCTTTTGCTAAAACGCCATAAATCAAACCACGCTCATAAGGTTCTCCCTCAAGGTACATTTCCCAAATACCGTATTTATTTTTCCTTAGCCAACAGTCATTTACTGTATAGTGGTTTGGACCAACCTCAATTCGTTCATAATCATCTACAGAAATATTTTCATTAATTGTTGGGGTAGGCATTCTAATGTCCCAGATAAAATAAATGATAAACACTACAAATAGGATACCTATTATTTTTAAAAAGAGCTTAATTAGTTGGAGTATTTTTTTTATCATTTATTACCTTTTCTAAATACATTTAACAATAATAGTGATGCTAATGTAGAAATTAAACCAGCTGCAACAGCAAGAAGTACAGCGCCAATTATATACTGTACAAAATTCAAATGAATTGAATCCAAAGTTAAGGAATTTAAGGAAGTAATTTGAGTTTCGTTATCTACAAAAGGTCTGCCCATTAAGTAGCTAAAAAAAATAATAAATGGAATAAAAGGAGGGATGCTGATATTGGCAGCAGCAACAAAAAGCACTTTATTTAATTTAAAGAAAAATGCTAGCGGAATTCCAATCAATAATTGAAATCCCCAGAGAGGAATTATTCCCATAAAGAACCCAAAACCAATTGAAAGTGATTTTGTCAAATTACTTTCGTCACTTTTGATCGCTTCTTTTTTAATAACATTAATAACTCGGATAGGCAAGTACCAAAGTAATGTGAGCGCAACTAAATAAGTGTTTAGTATACTAATTCGGGTAAAGTCTTTAAATGGCCTAAAGTGTGTAACCCTTTCTTCAGCATCGTACAATACATTGATTTTGATTGGAATGAATTTAACTTTTTTCCAAGCTAGTTTTACGATTACCTCAATTTCGGTTTCAAATTTTGTAGTAAATAGTTTAATTTTTGAAATAGGTTCTAACGGGTAAAGCCTAAACCCTGTTTGAGTATCAGGTAGTGTAATACCAGTTTCTACTTTAAACCAAAAATTAGAAAATTTATTTCCAAAAGAACTTTTTCCAGGAACACCTTCTTGTTCCATGTTTCTTGATCCCATGACTAATGCACCTGGATTTTTTATCGCAGCTTCAATAAATAGATGAATGTCTTCAGGATAGTGTTGCCCATCAGAATCTATGGTAATAGCGTTTTCAAAACCCATTTCCCAAGCTTTAGCAAATGCTTTTCGTAAAGAGTAACCTTTTCCTCGATTAACTGAATTGGTTAAAATAGTAGCCTTAGAAGTATAATTCTCAAGTATCTGTGGAGTTTCATCAGTACTTCCATCATTAACGATAATGATAGGATAATCGGATCCATGTTCAATTACACCATTAATAACTCTCTTAATTGTTTTGTAATTATTGTAGGTAGGAATAATAATACAGCAACTCAGTTTATTTGAGTTGTCTGTGGGTTTAATATTTATTGGAGAGTTGGACATGCGATGCTGTTAAGCATATTTTGCAGAAAACTTAAAGAAAGTTGTGTTCTTATCTGTTGAAGATCCTTGTGCAGATATTTTTAAAACATCATCTTCTTGGCTATGTTTTATGGTAATATCAATTTCACCGTCTTCATTAGGATTAAGAATAGCTAAAAATTTGCAACGTCCAATTTCTTTAAGTGTACACTCTCTTTCTAATACTTTTTCAAGTAGTTCTTTTATAATCTGTATTTGAACAACTCCTGGAGTAATATGGTTTTCTGGAAAATGACCATCAAATATTTTA